>JBILFE010000354.1:0-4703 GCA_044351705.1 Luteolibacter sp.
AACGGCCTTTTTTCCTTGATACTGGAGGGGTTTGAAACCGCCGAGCGGATCCCAGACAAAGAACTCTGAAGCAGACCCATCCTCGGAATACCTTTCACCGACGACCTGTTGCAGATCATTGAGATCGCTGCAAAATGAATACCACGACGGCTTGTCGCTGGATGCAATTTCCGTCCATGTTCCAACTTGGGAAATCAAGAACGCCACGTAGCGGTAGGGAGTTCCGCCATACGCCTGCACCAGCACATCGTCATGATTGTTGATCGCGACTGGCCAGAACCACAAGTCTTTCAGGTCGTCGGGCGGCACAAGTGTCCGTACGCGCCAATTGCCGAGCGGATTACCGGCCGTGCCACCGGATCGAGTGTGGAGTTGATACTCCTGAAGTGCGGTGAGGCCGTCGTTGTCGAAATCCGCGCTGGCGTCCGCTGCATCGTTAGGGTTGTGATAGAGGCGGATTTCCCAATCATTCGGGATGCCATCGCCGTCGTTATCATCGGGTGTCGGCGTGCCGAGGAATGCGCGCGGCGCGGTGGTGGTGGATGAAGGAGTCGGGATTCGGGCAGGACCCGGGCTATCGCCGGGGGTGTTGGCGGCGGCCGATGAATCGGGATGGAGGTGCAATCCGGCAAAATGAATCGTGAGTGATAGCACAAAACCAAGAGCCATCCCCAACAACGAGGCATGCAAGAGACGAATCGGAATAACACCTGCGGCGGACAACTTTCCAAGCGAACGCGTTTTCATGGCGTGATAATTCGATTAGGATAAAAGTAATTAGAAAAACCATCCAGATGACAAGAAAATTCTTTGAGGAAATTCAAAAAGTCATATTTCTAGCGGCTTGGGCATGAGCCTCAGCGTTGGCGGATTGATCAACAGCGGGTCCATCCAGCGGCCTATGCCATCCATGCTCACGCGGATGCCATGGCCCTCCACTGCGGCGATCCACTCGGCGCTGGTGAACTGGCAGCCCTGATCGGTGTTGAAGATGTCAGAAGAACGTAGTCAAGGACTTCAGTCCGTTCTTTTGTTGAAGATGTCAGAAGAACGTAGTCAAGGACTTCAGTCCGTTCTTGGAAGAACGGACTGAAGTCCTTGACTACATTTAGATTGCGGGCCGCAAAACGAAACGGCGACCGCCGAGACCAGACACCTCGGACTGACTGGCAGAACGCAACCAGCGTGGTTGACAACGACCGGTGCTCCCATAGAATCCGTCCATGAATGAGCTGCCACCCGAGGTGCCGGATGCATGGTTTTACACGCGCGAGGGCGAGCGCTGCGGGCCGGTGACGCTGGCCGAGCTGCGCTTGAAAGCCACGGAAGGCGGGCTCAACCCGCGCCTCGACCTGGTGTGGACGCAGGGCATGACGGATTGGAAGCCGGCCGGGGAAATCGATGCCTTGTTTGAGCGCCGCATCAGTGAGACCCCAGCGGCGAGCGCGTACGCCCTGCCTGACGAGGAATCGGTCGGGGACCAGATGCGCAGCCAAGGTGAATGGCCTGGCACGCGCCGCCGCGGGTATCTGGCGGCCAGCATACTGGTGCCGCTGGCCGGGGGGATGGTGCTGCAATGGGTTCCAACAATGCTGGGCACGCCGCTGGATCCGGAATGGATGGATAATGTCAACCTCGGCGGCAGCTTGTTGATTTTCATCATCGTGCTGCACTTCAATCTCGAACGCCTGTTGAACGTCGGCATGAGCCGATGGTGGTTTTTGGGCAATTTCGTGCCGCTGCTCAACCTGTGGGTCGGCTATCGCTGCTTTGCCTGCCCGGCGGGATACGCCTATCACAAAAAATTGGATGGCATCGGCGTCGCACTGGCCATCATTTACTGGCTGATGATTTTGGTGGCAATTGTGGCAGCCATCGGGCTGGTTATCCTGTTAGTCAACTATGCCAACGATCCGCGCCTGGCGGAGCCCTTGCGGCAAATGCTTAAAATGATCCGGGACTCGCTTGGTGCCCACCCCGCATTTGCTTTTTTATGAATTTTGCTTGCCAAGCGGCACAGCGCGCCTAGCGTTGCCGCGAACCACCAACCTAGGACGGTCTGGCCAGTGTGCTGGATCCATCCCCTACCCTCATGAGCGACAACGCAATCAACCTCCAAGAATACAAGCTCCACGAGACAGACACCGGCAGCGCGCCCTACCAAGCGGCCCTGCTCACCCAGCGGATCCAGCATCTTACGGATCACTTGAATATCCACACCAAGGATTTTTCGACGCGTCGCGGACTCCTCAAACTGGTCTCCCTGCGGCGCAAGCACCTCGATTATATCAAGGGCAAATCCGAAGAGCGCTACAAGCAGATCATCCAAAGCTTGGGCCTTCGCCGCTAAGCCATCTCCGCAGCACAGCCACGAGGATCACCCCGTGGCTGTTCCGCACAACGGCACGGGGTCTCATCATTCAGCCCGTGTCGCCGGAAATCCGCCTCTCACCCCCTGCTCTATCGCAAGAACAGGGGCGACTCCGAAATTAACCGCAATGAGCGCCTGCCCGGCACCCCGTCGCGCAGGCTCAAAGCACTGACAACAAGAAGCCAAGAAGAAAACAAGACAGACATTATGAACATCCACACACAAACGAGCCATGTTGGCTCAAATCCGATTACGATTGAAACCGGCAAACTTGCCAAACTCGCCGACGGTGCCGTGACCGTACGTTGCGGAGACACCATCATCCTGGTCACGGCCGTATCCGCCACCAAGGTGAAACCCGGCCAAACCTGGTTCCCGCTGTCCGTGGAATACAAGGAAAAGGCTTCCGCTGCCGGGGTGTTTCCCGGTGGTTACTTCAAACGTGAAGGACGCCCCACCGAAAAGGAAATCCTCACCTGCCGCATGACCGACCGCCCGCTGCGGCCGCTGTTCCCGAAAGGTTATTTCTATGACACCCAGATCATCGCCATCCTGCTCAGTGCGGATGCTGAAAACGACGCCGACATCCTCTCCATGAATGGGGCCTCCGCCGCACTCTGCCTCTCGGACATCCCCTTCGGTGGCCCGATCGGCGCCGTGCGGGTCGCCCGGGTCAATGGCAAATTCCTCATCAACCCGACGTTTGCCGAACGCGCTGAAAGCGATCTGGACCTCATTTACGTCGGCAACAAGACCGATGTCATCATGATCGAAGGCCAGGCCGATGAACTCCCTGAAGAAGAGTTTATCAAAGCCCTGCACTTCGCGCAGGAAGCCGTCGCCCAACTTGTCGCGATGCAGGAAGAACTCGTCCGCCTCGCCGGCAAGGCCAAGCGCGAATTTGTGCCGATCCTCGCCAAGGACAACTTGCTGGAGATCGCCTACGAGATCGCCGGCGACCGCATCGAGTCCGCCATCTATGCGCCGACCAAAACCGAGCGCGCCAAGAAAGTCGGCGCGCTGCGCGACGAAGTGGAGGCCGCCATCAAGGAGCGTGCGCCCGAGGCGACCGACTTCGACGTCGAGCAAGCCTTTGAATACCTGCAGAAAAAGGCCTTCCGCATTTCCATCATGGAAAAAGGCGTGCGTGCCGATGGCCGCAGCATTGGGGATTTGCGTCCGCTGTATGGCGAAGTCGGCACTCTGCCGCGCGTTCACGGGTCGGCGTTGTTCTCACGCGGGGAAACCCAGGCGCTGGCCATCACCACCCTGGCCCCGGCCGATGAAAAGCAAAACTTCGACAACTACTGCGGTGGCGACGACAGCAAGCGCTTCATCCTCCATTACAATTTCCCTCCCTTCTCGGTGGGCGAAACCGGTCGCATGGGCGGCATCAACCGCCGCGAAATCGGCCACGGCTCGTTGGCCGAGCGCTCGATCGAGCCGGTCATCCCTGCTGAAGCGGATTTCCCCTACGCGATCCGCGTGTCGTCCGAAGTCACCGAGTCCAACGGCTCCACCTCCATGGCGTCGGTTTGTGCCGGCACCATGGCCTTGCTAGATGCCGGCGTGCCGTTGATCCGCCCGGTCAGTGGCATCTCCGTTGGATTGGTCACCGAGACCAACGACGATGGATCGCTCAAGTCGCACAAAATGCTTTTGGACATCATCGGATCGGAAGACTTCTACGGCGATATGGACTTCAAACTCTGTGGCACCAGCGAAGGCGTCACCGGCTATCAGCTCGACCTCAAGTTGGCGGGTCTCCCGCTCGCCATGTTGGAGGAAGCCATCCACATCGCCAAAGCCGGCCGCGGCAAGGTGTTGGATAAAATGGCCGAGTCCATCACCGCTCCTAACGAACTCAGCCCGCACGCCCCGCGCATCGTCACGGTGAAAATCCCGGCCGACCGCATTGGCGAGCTCATCGGGCCAGGAGGCAAGAACATCAAGGGCATCCAGGCCGAGTCCGGCGCGGAGATCAACATCGAGGACGATGGCACCGTTCACATCTATGCTTCCAAGGAAGAGGGCTTGCTGCGTGCCAAGGACATGATCGAACGCATGTTCCAGGAAATCGAAGTCAACAAAGTCTACACCGGCAAGGTGGTTTCCATCACCGCCTTTGGCGCGTTCATGGAAGTCCTCCCCGGCAAGGACGGACTCATCCACGTCTCCGAACTCGCCGAAGGCCGCACCGAAAACGTCGAGGACATCGTCAAAAAAGGCGATGTCGTCACCGCCAAGTGCGTCGGCGTCGATGAAAAAGGCCGCGTCAAAATGAGCCGCCGTGCCTGGCTGCGCGACCAAAAGGCCGCCGAGGCCGCCGCCC
>JBILFE010000355.1:0-4697 GCA_044351705.1 Luteolibacter sp.
CAGTACACCTCATTCACTCCGGCGCTCACAGAGCGCCGCTACAGTACACCTCATTCACTCCGGCGCTCACAGAGCGCCGATGTAGCACACCTCATTCACTCCGGCGCTCATAGAGCGCCGCTACAAGACACCTCATTCACTCCGGCGCTCATGGAGCGCCGCTACAAGACCGTCTAATCAGTGAAATCAGTGGTTGATCTAACTGGCAGCGCATCCTGCCCGGAGTCCGGATTGAAGCGGCGGTGCAACTGGCACGCTTGTTGTGCTGTGATCGTGGTATTGCTGATAGCGGCTGGCGCGCTGGCGTTTCGCCTGCACCGGTTGGAATTGCGCCCGTTTCATGGTGATGAAGCGGTGCAGGCAGTCAAGGCTGGCGAGCTCTACGACAGCGGCCAATATCTCTATAACCCGGTCGAATTCCACGGCCCCAGCCTCTATTACATCACCTTGCCGCTGCTCAAGCTCAGCGGTGCCAAGGATTTCGCCGCGACCCGCGATGCGAGCTTCCGGATGGTGCCCGTGCTGTTTGGAGTGGGCCTTATTCTGCTGCTGTTGCCCCTGCGCCGCGAGCTCGGCACGGTGGCCACCCTCACCGCCGCACTCTTCATCGCGGTGTCGCCGGCGATGGTGTTTTTCAGCCGCTATTACATCCAGGAAATGCTGCTGGTCTGTTTCGCCGCGCTCGCCCTGTGCGCGTTGTGGCGCTTTTATATCACCCGGCGCAAGCGCTGGGTTCTGATGTTAGGCGTGGCCATCGGGCTGATGTACGCCACCAAGGAAACCAGCGTGATTTTCTGCGCCGCAATGACCGTGGCTTACGGCTGGCTGGTCCTGCGCCGGCGGCAGCGTGCCGGCCAACCCCTGTGGCACCTGCGCCGGCACCCGATCTATCTGCTAGCCATGGTGACGGCAGTGGCGGCCGTGGTGGCGGGTCTGTTCTATTCATCCTGGCTAGCCAATTGGCGCGGGCCACTCGATTCGGTATTGGCCTTCGGGCATTATTTCGACCGCAGCAGCGGCGTTGGGAGTGCCGCCATCCACCAACATCCCTGGTATTATTATTTGAAAATGTTGGGCTATACCAAGGACGCGCCGGGGCCGTGGTGGAGTGAGGGGCTGATTCTGGCACTGGCAGCCGTTGGCCTCGTCGCCAGCGCACGCGGGCGGCTGCCCGCCGCGGTGCATCCCGAGTTGGCGGTTTTTCTAGCGGTTTACACGCTGTGCATGACGGTGGCCTATTCGATGATTCCCTACAAGACCCCATGGAACATGCTCGGCTTTCTACACGGCCTGATCCTGATGGCGGGAATCGGTGCCAGTTGGATTTTTCATCGTATCCCGCACAGGATCGGACGTGCGGTATTCGCGCTGCTGGTTTTGTCAGGTGCGGCGCAGCTTGCCGCCCAAGCCGTCCGGGCGAACATCCGTTTCTGCGCCGATCCTCGCAACCCGTATGTCTATGCACATTCCGTGCCGGATGTGCTCCGCTTGGCGCGCCGCATCAACGAACTTGCCGCGATGGATGGCACCGGGCCGTTGCTGCGGGTTCATTGCATCACGCCGGATTATTGGCCGCTTCCCTATTACTTGCGCAAGTTGCAACGGGTCGGTTACTGGAACGATATCCCAACCGCTCCCGACGCGCCGGTCATCGTCGTGAGCAGCGGGCTGCAGGAGCTGTTGGAACCCCTGCTGCGCGATCGCTATCACACCGAATATTACGGACTGCGCCCCGGTGTGCTGCTGGCCCTCAATGTCCAGCAGGATTTCTGGGACCGCTACCTCCAACATAAATCAGCAGCTCAAACACCCCGTTAGCTCGCGCCGGCGCTGAGGCGTCAATCCGGCCGGCACGGCTCCACGCGTGTCGGCGGTGGCTGGCATCAGTTAGACAAATCGCATCGCCAGCTCATTGCGTCTTGCATTGGCAGCCGCGCTGGGGCAGAGGTGGGCCGGTGACTATTGGAAAATCCATTCCATGCTTGCTGGCATTGGCGCTGCTGGCCACAGCAGGATCGGCCCACGCCGCAGTGGATGGTTCCCCTGCGACAGACGCCACGCTTGCCGCCGACGGTCGCTCGTTCAGCGTGACGGCGCCGGGGGTGAGTGGGTTTCGCAGCGGGTTTGCAGCCAACATCAGGGTGGCTGGCAAGAAACAGGTGTTGAGCTCGACGGGCGGAGTGGCCGCCGGGCCGCCGCAGCAACTCACCGAGGAAACGCCGTATGGAAAAGCGCAGGTACAGGCAACCACGCTGCGGTTTGCCGAAGCTCAGGTGGACTTGTTATTCCGCTTCGGGCGGGTGGCGGGCGTGCCCGGAGTGCTGGCGCAAGCCGGCATCCGCAATGCCGGCACGCAACCCGTCACCCTGCTTTCCGTAACACCGGTGACGGCCGCGCTGCAAGTGACCGGCGCGGAGTCCGATTGGCTGATCACGGCCATGGATCCAGTCAATGGCCACGCAACAACGTTGGGCGACATCCGCACCCAATTACAGGTGTGGGAGTATGGCAGTCTGTATCGCCGCGATGGCGCCGGTTTGCTGTTCGGCCCGGTGGGCACGCCGTGCGCCTACCTCAACACCCGTGTCTCACACCCCGGCGAACGCGCGGTGACACTCGATCTAACAGCTCAAATGACAGGGGTGCAGGTCGATGCGGGCGAGACGCGCTGGGGGCAACAGGTGGTGCTGTTGCTCGAGCCGCCACAGCCGGCCCTGGCTCGGTGGGCCGCGTGGGTCGGCTCTACCCACCACGCGCGCACCGCCAAAGGCGCCCTGTCCGGCTGGAGCAGTTGGTATTTCCTCGCCGGCAACGTCACCGGCAAGGATGTGTTGGATGTGGCGGACGCGGCGGCACAGTCGGCGGACCGGCTGCGGCCCGAGGTGATTCAGATCGACGAGGGGTATGAGAATTCGAGTGGCGAGGAGGAGGCTAACGCGAAGTTTCCGCAAGGTCTGGCCTATTACGCGCAACACATCGCGGCCGCCGGCGCGCAGCCCGGGCTGCAACTCGGATTTCCGGCCAAGCGCAATCAAGTCACGGTGGTGGATGCGGCCGGGTGGGACGCTCTGGCCGGACGCATCCGGCATGCCCTGCGCAGCGGCTTCAGCTACCTGAAAATCAATTTCTATGGGGTTGAGATCAAAACCGGAGCGGATCCGAAAAAAACTTCCTTTGAGGTGGTGCGCGAAGGGTTTACCAAACTGCGGGAGGCTGCCGGGAATGATGCCTATCTGTTATACTGCGATTTCCAACCGGACCGAGCGACGGTGGGGCTGGTGGACGCGAGCCGCACCGGCGTGGCGGCCGATCGCAACGGGGTCCGCAATGCCATGACCGAAGTGCTGCGGTCCTATCAACTCCATGACCGCTGGTTTGCGGTGGACAATGGCAACTACTACATGGGCACTGACATCACCAATGTCAGCGCAATTGCCGGTGGCTGGCCGCTGGTGCGGACGTGGATGAGCATGGTGGGCTTGTCCTGTGGCGCGGCCACCACCTCCGATCCCTGGCACTGGGATAGCTTCAAGCCGAACTGGCGCAACGTCGAGGTGCTCACCCCGCCGGCCCGGGAACGCACCGCAGTGCTCGATCTGGGCACCCGTACGGAATGGCCGCGGCTCGTCAGCCACGTCCACCGCGCCTGGGGCGACTCCACCGTTGCCCTGCTGTGGAATCCGGGCACCAGCGAGGCGGCCATCACCCTGGATTTCGCCCACGCCGGGCTCGACCCGCAGCGCCGCTATGCGGTCTGGTCGTTCTGGGACAACCGCTATCTGGGGGTGGCCAATGGCTCCTGGACCACCCCGACACTGGCACCCTCGGCATCCCAACAATTGTGCTTCACCGATCTGGACCGCACGCCTAACAAGCCGGTGGTGGTCGGATCCAACCTGCACATTTTCTGCGGGGCCGCCGAGATCAAGCAAGTCACCAGCGGGCGTGGCGCGATGCAAATCGATCTAACCGACGCGGGTGCGCGCGAAGGATCCGTGTTTGTTTACAGCCGTCTGCCACTGGTGCTGGATGCGGCGCGCGGCTGCCAAGTCACCGGCATCGCCCAAGCCGGCGAATATGTTTGGCGCATCGACATCGCCGACCGCCAGCGCGGCGCGCCGCAACGCGTGGCGCTGAATGTCTTGTTACCCGTGACACAACAACTGTGGTTCTGGCTGTTGATCGCCAGCGTGGTGCTCAGCCTCGCGTATGCGGCGTCGCGCCACCTGCTAGGTTTGCGCCTGCAGCGCCAACACGCGCTGGACCGGGAACGCGCCCGCATCGCCCGGGATTTGCATGACGAGATCGGTGCCAACCTGTCGCACATTTCAATCCTCAGCAGCCTGGCGGCCAAACCGGGCACGGCGGCGGAAATTTCCAGCCAACACAACACCGAAGTGGCCACCGTCGCCCGCCAGACGATTCTCGCCTTTGATGAAATCCTCTGGTCCATCAACCCCAGGAACGACACGCTCCAAAGCCTCAGCCATTTCATTTGCCGCCGCACCGAGGAAATCCTCGCCCCGGCCAACCTGACCTATCAGTTTGAGCTGGACGAAACATTCCCCGACCGCTTTGTGCCGCCGCAGCGCCGGCATGGCCTGGTGCTCGCCGTCAAGGAAGCACTGCACAATATTCTCAAGCACGCCAGCGCGACCCGTGTGGAACTGCGCTGTGCCATGGAGGGCAATGACTTC
>JBILFE010000356.1:0-4693 GCA_044351705.1 Luteolibacter sp.
TCACCTCGGCGAGTGATCTGTTCCGCCTTTTCAAGCACATGGAATCACCTAACAAAACCGCACCCTAGATGAGCGTTGAATTCTGGATGAAACTGATGGAGATCATGATGGTCAACATCGTGCTGAGTGGTGACAACGCCGTGGTCATCGCGATGGCGGCACGCAGTCTGCCCACACAGCAGCAGAGGAAAGCCATCCTGTGGGGCAGCGGCGGGGCGGTGGTGCTGCGGGTGCTGCTGACCGTGGTCGCCGTGTCGCTGCTGAAAATCCCCTTGTTGCAATGCATCGGCGGCCTGCTTCTGGTATGGATCGCCTATAAGCTGCTCGTCGGGGAAGACGAAACGGACGGTGCCGAGCATCATGTTCATGGCAACCTGATGAGTGCGGTCAAGACCATCCTGATCGCGGACGTGGTGATGAGCCTCGACAACACGCTGGCCATCGCAGGTGTGGCCAAGGGCGATTACACGCTGCTTGGGCTCGGGCTGGCGCTGTCGATACCGATCGTGGTTTTCGGCAGCGCGCTGATCATGATGATGATGGAGCGCTTTCCGGTCATTGTTTATGTCGGTGCCGGTCTGATCGCCTACACCGCGGGGGAGATGATCGACAGCGACAAGGCGGTGCAGCCCTATCTGCCGCACTTGTTTCACGGCACGCCCTATCTGGCGATATTGCTTACCGCCGCAGTCGTGGGTTACGGCTGGTGGTATAACAGCCGCAAGGGCCGCAGCGCCCGCGAGGTGCTGGTGGCCGACGAGCATGCGGCGCTGCGGATGGAGGACAAGATCGATTAGGTCCGCCCTAGATCAAGCCCATGCCCTTGAGGATGGCGAGCATGATGGAAGCGGCCATGACCGAACCGATTTGGCCGCCGGTATTGGCCCCCATGGCGTTCATGAGAAGGTGGTTTTGGTGGTTGCTGCGCAAGCCTTCAGCCTGGACGATGCGGGCTGCCATCGGATAGGCGGAGATGCCGGCGGCGCCGATCAGCGGGTTCATTTTGCCGCCGGACAGCCGGTACCAGATTTTGCCGAGGAACAGGCCGCCGACGGTGTCGACCACGATGGCCATGAGGCCGAGGGCAAAGACGAGCAACGTTTGTGATTTGAGGAACTCGTGGCCGTCCATGGTACCGCCGATGGCCAGCCCCAGAAACAACGTGCTGATGTTGGCGATCTCATTTTCGCAGGCCGAAGACAAGCGGGTGGCGGCACCGCTGACCTTGAGGAAGTTGCCGAGCATGATGGCACCCATCAAGGGCAAGCCCTTGGGGGCGATAATGCCGGTGATGACGGTGACCAGAATCGGGAAGATGATGAGGGCGGATTTGGGCACGCTGCCCTTGCTGCGTGGCATGGGAACCGAGCGTTCTTTCGCGGTGGTCATCAGGCGCATGATGGGCGGCTGAATGATCGGCACCAAGGCCATGTACGAATAGGCGGCCACGGCCAGCGCGCCGACCATGGTCGGTTCGATCTTGCCGAGGCCGGCAAACAGATTGGACACGTAGATGACGGTCGGGCCGTCGCAGGCACCGATGACAGCCACCGAGACTGCCAGTTCCTTGGGGAAGCCCAGTGCGAGGGCGACCATCAATGTTAGGAAAATCCCGAGTTGTCCGGCAGCCCCGAAGAGGATCATCCGCGGTCGCGCCAACAAGGGGGTGAAATCCGTCATCGAGCCGATGCCGAAGAAAATGAGGAGCGGGAACAGCTCGTTGGCGATGCCCATGTCGGAAAGCACGCGCAGGAAGCCGTCCTTGGCCATCACATCGCTGAGGGGCAAATTCGCCAGCAGGCAGCCGAAGCCAATGGGCAATAACAACAACGGCTCGACTCCCTTGCGGATAGCCAGCCAAAACATCACCAGAGCCACCAGCACCATGATGATGTTGGGGATTCCACCGAGGGAGAAAAAGTCTTTGCCACCGGCGCCAAGGGCATGCAGGGCGTTGAGAATGGCATCACTCATGGTGGGTGTCTCCTTTTGCGCGGGGTTGGCAGAGACGGGTGAGCCAGCCCATGAGGATGGCAAGTATCCAGAGGGTCAGCATGGTGCCGCCCATGCCGACGAGCAGCATGGTTAGGCCGAAGGTGATATTGTCCACGGGTGGTTGGTGTTGGGGGGTGATTTAAAGTGCTAGATCAACTGCTTACCAAGGCCACAACAGACTACTCGACCTTGCCGGTGGCGGCCCACTCGGTACCGCGCTGGATGAGCTTCGACACGTTAGGCGTCCTGATGGCCTTGCCATCGTGGCCGAAGGTTTCGTGAAAAACCCGCCCCTGTCCATATTCCAGGGTGAACGCCAGGGGTTCGACGGCTTTGCTCCAATCCGAGTTGGCGCTCACCAGCACATGCACGGGGGTGTCGCCTAGCAGCTTGGCGTATAGTTCGTCATCGGTTTCAAAGGCGTCCAAGCCCTTGGTGATAGGATGGTCCGGGTCGGCGATTTGAGCTTTGAACACGCCGCGCGGGCCGTGTCCGGATTTGCCCATGACCCAGTAGCGGCCGCAGAGTTTTTGGAATTCGCCCCATTCCTTGAACGCCGCGCTGGAGAGATGGGAAATGCAGAGTCCCTTGCCGCCCTTGACGTAATCGAGCAGGTTCTGTTTGGCCGCGTCGGTGAGTGTCGGCAGCGTCGCGTTGTAGAAGTGGAGAAACACCACATCGTAAGACTTGAGCGCGGTGGCGGACTCAAAAATGTTGGGATCCTCGGACACCTTGACGTCGAATTTGCCGGCGGCCATGAGCGTCTCGCGGATGGCCTGTGAGACCTCATGCCACGGGTGCGCCCCGACGTCGTCGCCGGTGACGATGAGCACCTTGATTTTCTTGCGGGGGGCATCGGCCGCCGGACATTCCGGTGCCAGCGACATCAGGGACAGCCCGAGCAGGGCCACGAGTGACAAGTGTATGGAGGTTCTACGGTTCATGGAATTGGGTGTTAGGGGGGGGTCAGGTGGGTTCCTCGCCGCGGGCCATCACCACCTTGCCGGTGCGCACGGTTTCGATGATTTCAAACTGCGAGAACATGGCGATGGCGGAGTCCAGCTTGGGACTGTCGCCGGTGATCATGACAATCATCGAGACCGGGGTGAGGTCGACGGTTTTGCCGGCGAAATGCTCGGTGATCTGGAGGGCCTGCGAGCGTTCGTTAGGTGAGCACCGGATTTTGATGAGCACCATCTCCTTGGTCACTGAATTGTCCAGGGTGTGCTCGGAACAATGAATGACATCAATGAGCTTGGCGACTTGTTTGATGATCTGGTCCAAGCCTTCGGGGTCACCGGTGATGCCGATGGTGATGCGTGAGTAGCGCGCGTCGCGACTCTGGGAAACAACCAACGAATCAATGTTGAAGGCGCGGCGCGCGAAGGCCTGGCAAATCCGCATCAACACGCCGGGGCGGTTGTTGACGAAAACCGAAAGCGAGTGCGGCACCTGTTTGGGTGCGGTGTCGGCCGGAATCGCGCTGGGGGTCATGGTTGGCATGGAGGTGGGCGGGTTTGATAGGATAGATCGGGGTGCTTGTCACGTGGATCCGGTGGGCTTGGCCATTTTATGTTTGGGCGGTTCGATGAGCATGTCCTCCAGCGCCGCCCCCGCGGGAATCATCGGAAACACGTTGTCGGTCTTGAGGCACTCGGCGTGAATGAGGATCGGCCCGTCATTGTAGGCGAGCGCTTTCTTGACCATGCGGGTGACGTCGGCCGGGCGCTTGATATGCACGCTGGGAATCCCGTAGGCCCCGGCCAGCTTGCAGAAATCCGGGTTGCCGATGAGATCCACGCCGGACTTGCGGTCATCGAAGAACAACTCCTGCCACTGGCGCACCATGCCGAGGTAGTGGTTGTTGAGGACCACGATTTTGACCGGCAGCTTGTGCAAAGCGACGGTGGCTAGTTCAAACAAAGTCATTTGGAAGCCGCCATCACCGGAGAAGGAAATGACGGTCTTATCCGGGCAGGCGAACTGGGCGCCGATGGCGGCGGGAAAGCCGAAGCCCATGGTGCCGGCACCACCCGAGGACAGCCATTCGTGGGGCCGGTCGTTGAGGAAAAACTGAGCCGCCCACATCTGGTGCTGGCCCACGTCGGTGGCCACAATCGCCTTGCCTTTGGTTTGCTTGTAAAACTCCTGGATCACTTGTTGCATGCGCAGGCCGCCTTGCTTCTTATAGCTGAGCGGGTACTTCTTCTTGTAGCCGTCGAGGGTGGCCAGCCAGGGCGCGGTCTCAAGCTTGGCAATGCGCTTGTTCAACTCGCCGAGCACGGCCTTGGCGTCGCCCACGATTTGAATGTGCGCGCGTATCATCTTGTTCATCTCCGCGGGGTCGATGTCAACGTGGATGATTTTCGCGTTCTTGCCGAACTCCTTGGGCTTGCCAATGATGCGGTCATCAAACCGCGAGCCAACGTTGAAAATCAAATCCGCCTCGCAGATCGCCTTGTTGGCATAGGCCGTGCCGTGCATGCCGATCATGCCCAGGGAGAGTTTGTGGGTTTCCGGGAACACTCCCTTGCCTAACAAGGTGTTGGTGACCGGGCAGCCCAGCGTTTCGGCAAACGCCATCAATTCGGCGCTGGCGCGGGCGATCATCGCACCCTGGCCGGCCAGGATCACCGGCCGCTTGGCGTGGGAAATGAGTTGCACCGCCTCGTCGATGAGCTCCAGATCCATCTCAAAG
>JBILFE010000010.1:0-15493 GCA_044351705.1 Luteolibacter sp.
TGCTGCGGTAGTCGCGATACTGCTCGGCGGTCATGTGCTTGGGCGGGAACCATTGTGTCAGGCCCGGGTTATCGCTCTCGTGAATGAAGCCGCAACCATAGACGGGAATCACAAACGCGAAGCGCGAATCGACACCCGCCACGGCGCTAACAAGCGTGCCGCCCCAGGAAATGCCGGTGAGGCCGATTTTGTCAGGATTGATTTCCGGGAATGACCGCAACAGCGAATTGGCGCGTATCACGTCCGCCACTCCATGATAGAACCACTGTTCCTTGTCGGGAAGATCCCGGTCGCCAAACCAATCGATGCGCTTGGGCCCCGCGTTCTCATGGGTGGCATCGGGCGGGAAGTTGCCTTCCACACCATGATGCTTGCCGCCCGGCAAGTGGCCTTCCAAGTCCATGGCAATGGCCGCGTAGCCGCGCTTGGTCCACGCTCGCACCCAATCCGGATAGGCCGACCCCCCACCGCCATGGGCACACACCACGGCCGGCCAGCCACCGTCCGGCGGCTTGCCTTCCGGCGCCGCGTAGTAGGCAAACACCCAGGTCGGTTTGCCTTGGTAATCCGCGCCCTCATAGAAGAACGCGCGCATCCCCTTGGCGGGGCGCTCCGCAGTGGCATGAACCACAGGGGGTTGGCTGAGCGTGGCAAGGTCCCACGGCATCACCCTTGGCACGGGCGCAGCCGCCACCGCCAACCCGGTGACTGCCAGTAGCAGTGCTGCGCACTCCAGGGTTTTTACTAACAAATTTTTCGTGGGGTTGTGGTGCATGAGAAAACAAGACAACTGGGTGAAGGGATGTTGCGGAGCGGCGATTGGATGGGAGATAATAAAATCCTGCCGTGTGGAATACGGCAGCGGCACGCGTTTTCACTCAGTCATTTGAGGTCTATGCTTTTGCAGAAGAACCATGGCAAGATGGGCAGGAAGTTTATGCTCGTGGGTGGCCGACATGCTCTCCGACAATGCGGCCCGCGCCGCTTCCTTCGGACTTGGCTCGTGGCTTACGTTTGATTTTCCCGTCGCTTGCAAGACCGGCACCAGTTCGGACTATCGCGACAACTGGACGATTGGCTACACGCCAGAGTTCACGGTCGCGGTGTGGGTGGGCAATCCCGACGGCACACCCATGCGCGACATCACCGGCGTGACCGGAGCGGCCCCAGTCATGCACGGACTCGTCGAGCACCTCCACACGCGCTTCGGCACCTCGTGGTTCACGCAACCCCCGCAAGTCGAAACCTTCAAGACCGACACTCTAACGGGTCGCCTCGCGCCCGCCGACCGGCGCGGGGGGATCGACGAAAAATGCCTGCGACCACCCGAGGCGGCACGCCCTGACGATTACGACGCCGCCGGCCGCGTGCGCTTGGCAGCCGAATACGGTCCATGGCTGGCGAGTTCCCAGAACAGTCTGGGCACCCTCGTCACCCTCGCCACCTCTGCCCCGGAGTTACGCACCCAACATCCAACATCCAAGTGAAGAGCAAGCTGCCGTTCAGTCAGCAGGCGTTCTATTCCAGCGCCGGCCAAACGACTTTGCCGGCCTTTTGTTCCACGAGGTTTTCGTATGACCCGTAGAAGTCGCTGTTGCAGTCCATCCACAAGGTCAGGCGGTGCAGGTCTTCCTTGCTGAGCTTGAGGTCGTGGTGGCCCTTGCCCAGCATCTGATAGAGCCTGCTTTTGCGGGCGCCGATCTGCCCCGGCTTGCTATCGGGAACGCCGTCAAACCCCGCCTCATTCCAAAAGAAGGCGAAATTGCGCAGGGAGTGGTAAGAGGTGAAAAAGTCGCCGTTGTTAGTCAGCGCGCCCCGGGTGAGATCCGGGCATTTTTTGCCTTCGGCCTTGCTCTTGGTGTGGCACGCCACGCAGTTGTTATCCAGGACCGGTTGCACGAGGATGGGATAACTGAAGGGTTTGGAGCCTTCGACTTCGGGCATGATGACCGACGGTTGCCGCCGCAGCGCCGCGGCCGAGCTTTGGCCCATGGTGTAGCCGCTGGTGGGCGAGTTATGGCAACCGAGACAAGTCAGGGTTTCGCCCGGATGCACATAGGTGGCGCTGCGCATCGACTGCACGGCCACGCCCTCGGCATCCAGCGCCTGGAAATAGACCGGCAGGTTCACCGGCAGTTTGAAGTAAGCGCTGCCATCCGGTTCGACCGGGACGGTTCCGAGCACCATGCGGGCGCTCTTCTGGTCGCCGAAGCCAATCTTCGGGTTGTTGGCGATGGGCGTGGTTTTAGGCAGCAGTTGAATCACGCGCAAGGCGGTGATCTTGGGCAGGTCCTTCATCGGATAGATGCTGTCGTAAACATTGATCAGACCCACAGTGCCGAAATCGGGAATGGTCTTTGGGTCCGGCGGCACGAACTTGGTCCCGGGCTTTAGCGGCTTGCCCACCGCAGTCAGGTGGGGGATGACGGGCGGCACCGGGCGCGCTTTGATAGGGAGCGGGTCGAGGCATGAGATCTCATCGTCACGATATAACAATTCCTTGTTGCCGAAGGCATCCACCAGATAGATGCCGTAATTATTGGCGGTGCCTGCGTCCGAGCGGCTGTCCTTGTCGTACACACAGAGGAAGAAATGCTCGCTCAACGGATAGGGCGCGGCATAATTGACGGGCGGGCCGTGGGTGCCGGTTTCGGCTTCGGGGAACAACTGGTCTGGAGTCAGGCGTTTGACCTGCGCCATGGCATTGTCATCCGGCATGAGCGGATCCACCAGGATGATCGACCCATAGGCCTGGCCATGATGGCAGGCGGCTGTGCCCATCAATTTTTGCGATCCGGGGATGGCCCGCATGGAGATTTCGGAATGCGGCCGCGCGCCCTGGTTGGGAGAGAAGTTGCCATTGACGGCTCGGGGATCGCGGCCGTCAGGGGTGGTGGTCCACAGGTGATGGGCCTGGTTGAATCCGCGGTCCACATAGTCCCAGCGGGTATAGATGACCATGCCGTTGTGGTTCACGCTCGGCTGCCATTCGTTGGTCTCGTGCGGGCTCAGCATGACAATATCACTGCCGTCCGCATTCATCGAATGCAGGGTGAAACTGGGGACCGGGCGTCCATGGCAGCGCCCGAAGCCGCCGCGGCGTTCGGAGATGAACATGATCCTTCCGTTAGGCAGGTAACAGGGATCGAAATCATTCCACACGCCATCGGTCAACTGGGTCAGCCCGCTGCCGTCAAGTCTGACGCGGAAAATCTTGTAGGTGTTGGTTTCAAATCCCTGGCCCGAGTAGCGTTTGCGGTCGCCCTCGTTGGCCGCAATCTCGGTGCGGGCAAACAGGACTTCCTTGCCGTCAAAACTCAGCTCGGGCGCGAGGAAGCCGTCCTGCGAGGTGAACGCCTGCCCCTTGTAACGGCCGTTTTCACACACGGATTTTTCCAGCACGTTGCGCGTCGTCGGCTGGTCGGAAAACGGCTTTTCCAACACGAACAAGCCGCCGCCGCGGATCGCGTTGCAACCGAAATACTGGTCGCACATGTGGTTGCCGGTGGTTTCGGCGTTGGGACAGAATTGGCGCTTGATGAACAGGATCCGGTCGAAATCCAACAACGGATTGGCAAACGCCACCACGCGGCGCAGCTTGCAGGCCTCGGCTAACAACTCCTCGCGTTGGGAGTTGCCATGTTCTAACAATGTCGCCCGGCTCTTCAACCCGGCAAGCTGCGTCTCGGCTTGCTTGAGGTCCGGGCAACGCGGCAAGGTCTTAAGGTGAGCGATCAACGCGCCCACGCGGCGCAGCACTGCATCCGCCTCATCCTTGTCGGCAGGATCGGGCAGCGAGTTCTTGTCAAACACCTGATCCGCAGGGGGCCATTTGTTAGTGATCGGGTTGGGCGGCCGCGCGGGTTTGGGAGCGCCTTTGGACGCGGGAGCCTTGTCGCCCTGGTATTCGATCCGGGCATCCGCCCAGTCGGAATGGTCAAAGCCATAGCCATCGGGCGTGGTATCAACGATCAGATCGAGAAATTTGAGCCCCTTGAGGTCAATGTCACAAGGCTTGATATCGCCGCCGCCGGTGATGACGCCGCTGGACCACAACTTTTTGCCGTCGCCCATCACGCTGAATTCGACGCTCCCGCGTTTGCCGACTTCATCGTCCACACCGGCGATGGCCGTGAAGCGCAGCGCACGGCCGTCGAGTTCGATGCGGAAACTGCCTGGCGGGTGGGTGCCGATGCCCCGCTCGTAAACCTTGCCACGCAGCGTGAGCGGATTTTTGTCCACGGTTTTTTTTGCCTGGGTCCCGCCCCATCCTGAGGTGGCATGACTCAGGTTCATCTCGTCGAGCCAGATGACCTTGTTTTCCGCAGCGTGGAGTGCCGATACCCCCAGCAGCGCCACTACTGTCAATAATCCTGTCATCGCGAGTAAAGTGATTGTTCGGGAGATCAGGTGGTGATTTCTCATTGCGTTGTCTTGGATCTTCAAGTCTTGCGTTTTGGGTCTGAGGCGTAGCCTCGCTAGGTGCACGGCAGTGTTGCGGCCGCGACTCCGCGCGGCAAGCTGAAATCCCAATTGTTGTGCAAGCCGCCTGACCAAGTCGCTTTCAGTCGGATCCTTCAAGAGGGGCACGGGCGCGTTCGGCGAGCTCAGCCGAACCGCCCCGCCCGTTCCTCGACTTCACCCCGGTATTTCGTCCCAGGCCATCAAGGAGTGTGGGCGTCCCGCCCACATTTGCCAATGCAATGCGAAAGCACATGCGAAAGCACAGCGGCACAAGCCGCCACCTTTCTCCCCCTATTAACATGGCGGACAAGAGTCAGCTCTTCTCACCGCGACTGTGTCAGGATCCACTGCGACCTTCAGGCTATGCCGGGCGCGCCAGAGGATTCCAGACCCGCGTGAAGCCGCAATCCCGGAAATCCTTTGCATTGACGGTGGCAAATTCGGTGACTCCCTGGCTGGTGAGAGCGAGGGCGGCGCGCCAATCGAAGGCCCGGCGGCGGGCGAAGGATTTTTCACGCAGACGGGGCCAGAAGGCGTCATGAAAAGCGCGGCTGTCAGGGGGCAGGCCGATGAGTTGCCAATGGGGATGGTGACGGAAGGCTTCGCAGACATCCACGGCGGCATGGGCGGTGAGCGGCTTGGCAAGCACGACCGGATTGCGTAACAGGGAGTAGAGTTCCAAGAGCATCAGTTCGCAGATGGCGACATCGTCCCGCGTCTGGAGGGAGTCGAGGAAGGCAGCGGCCCGGGCATGCGCCGGATTGCGGGTTTCCACGGCGGGGAGAAGGATATTGGTGTCCAGCGAGAGCATCAGTGGGGGCGGCTGCGGGTGGCTTCGTCCGTCGCGGCGATCTTGGTGAGTTGTTCGAGCGCCACCTTGATGCCGCCACCGTCCACGCGCGGCAGCTGCCACTGTGGGGTGGGCGGCAGAGGCTGGGGATAGCGGTCCAAAAACAGCTCCAAGCCCCGGCGCGTGATTTCGGCAAGGGAGAGTTCGCGGTCGGCGGCAAATGCCTTGGCGCGCTGGTAGAGCCGGTCGGGGAGTTGAATCTGAGTGCGGGTCATGGCGTTGATTTTACATCATTGCCTTATGCTGTCAAGTTTACATCATGGGTGGATCTTCCGACGTGGCTGCCGCGTCCCGCGGCAGGCCGTGCTGGTGGCGTCCCGCCGCCTGAGATCTATGGCGGGAAAGCAATCACCGCATCTGCAAGCCAATCATTCAACTCCCTAACAAGCTTGCCCAGAATCTCCCGCACCGTGCCTATCCCCAACGGCTTGAAATGCACGATCCGCGTCTGAGTGATGGCGATGTCGTTGAGGGTGGGCATGAGGTGAAAGCTGAAACTCTGAAAGCTGAAACTCTGAAAGGAAGAGGAAGAATGTGGGCGAGACTCCCACACACCTTGATTACGGATGAGGCGGAAAAACGTCAACCTGAGGGAGCGGGCAGGCCTTCGAAGAAGACGTCGATGGGAATGAGGACACCGTTTTTCTGGCGGATGAAGTTTCCGGCATGGACATCGTGCATGCGGATGCCCGATGGGGCCTGCTCAAAAACGAGGTGGTTGTGGAGGGAACCGGCAGGCCGCCAGCCTTGCGAGGCGAGATCCGCGATAAGTTCACCTGTGTGGGGTGCGTGCCTTCGATGGTTTTTTGCCGCCCATTCCAAAAGACTGGACTCCTCGGAGTCGATTTGTGCCGTGGGCACTGAGCGCGTATTCCGCTACCCGTGCTTGCGTGAGCTCGCCAAGCGGTTATTTTGCTGGAATTGCGATCTGGCATCCTCCAGCGACAAGCTCTGCGGCAGAGGCTTGAGATGGCCGAAGAGCGGAGCTTGGGGCGCGGGCTTTGTCTTGCATTTCTCCGGCTGTGGTTTAATGACTCTCATAGAGGAAATGTGGTGTATTTAAGAGGATTCTGCCAGCATTATCTGAACGCAAGGCTTGGGAGGTTGCCTTCGGCACCGGGATTGGCATCGCGCCATTGTTTGGCGGTTTGGCCGAAGAGGGCGACGTTGAGCAGGTCCGCCTCGCTGGCATAGACGGCGGTGGCCTGCGCTTTGGTGATGGACGGCGGGAAGAGGGTGTCCTTGATGGCGACGGTGTGGATGGCGAAGGTGTTGAAGGTGGAGAGGCGTGCTGGCTGTGGCAGGCCCTGCCGGGATCACCAACGGGTACATTCGACGCACAGGCAAAGGGTGGTTAGATCAAGCGTGTGATAAAGCTGCTGGGTGGCTTTTCATAGCCGTTGTCAGTGGTCGCGTGTGAGCTGAGAATGAGGTGGCGCTTGGCGCGGGTGAGGGCGACGTAGAAGAGGCGACGTTCCTCCTCCAGCTTGCCATCCTTCTTGGCGTAGTAGCTGGGGAATTCGTCTTCGGTGAGGCCGGCGACAAAGACGGTGTCGAATTCGAGGCCTTTGGACTGGTGGACGGTTAGGATGGGGATGCTGTGATCATCGGCCGCGAGGAAATCGAGGTTGCGGGAGAGGGCGACCCGGCGGGTGAGTTCACCTAACATATCTGCCGGAGCGCGGGCGGGGTCGTCGTGGTGCTCGAAGTATTGGACGAAGCGCTCCAGGTTGGCAAGGCGTTGGGTATCGGCACGGTAATGCTCGAGGAGGCCGGATTCATCCAGGATGCGGCGGCAAAGCGCCGCCGGGCGAATGGCGGAGGAGAGTTCGCGCCAGCCAGCGAGTTGTTGGGCAAGTGGCTGGAAAAGACGGCCGTGACGGGCGATGAGTTCCTTGCGGGCCTGGGCACCTGCCATGAGTTGGCGAGCCAGGATCAGCAGAACTTCGGCGGTTGGGCGGGCATCGCAAAGCGCGCGGTGGGACGGGCGGGACTGGGTGCCGAGATGGCGGCTCACGCTTGTCAGATCGTGGCGTTCGAGGCGAAGGAAGCGCCGGGAGAGATCGAGGGTGTCATCCCAGATCGCGGTTGGCAGAGCCACCCCCAGACGCGCGGCATGGGCGCGGATCATGGCCAGATCGAAACCGACGTTATGACCCACAAGCACCGCGCCCTGCGCAAACCTGCCGAACTCGCGCAACACTTCTGTTGGGTCACGGCCCTCGGCCAACAATGTTGCCTCGCTGATGCCGTGAACGGCGGCGGAGTCGCCGAGCGGGCGACTCGGGCGCAACAGCGCATCGAATTCCGCGACCGGGCGACCGGCAACCAGCTTAACCGCGCCGAGGTCGATCACCTCGTCGTCGGCCGGTGAGAGGCCGGTGGTTTCCACATCGAACACCACCACCGTGCCATGTGCGAGCGCATCTAGCAACGTTTGGAAAGGTTCACCGCACTGGTGGGACCGGAGTTGCGCGAGATCGGTGATCCGGAGTCCGCACTGCTGACCTTCGATCCAGAGTTTGTGCAGGGTGGCGTCGCCAATGCCAGAGGCCGGACGCTGGGTGAGGCGTTGCAGCGAACCGCTGTCCGAAGAATTCAACAAGAGCCGGAGGCGTGCCAGCAGATCCTTGATTTCCTGCCGCCGGAAGAAGTCGAACTGCTCGACGGTTAGATGGGGGATATCGTGTTGTAAAAGGGCGTCAGAAATGCACACTGAGCGTTTGTGGGTGCGGGTGAGAATGCCGATCCTGCCGGGATCGGGGTCCGTAAGGATGCGGCGCAGACGCTGGGCAATCCATTCGGCCTCGGCAGTGGAATCCTCAGCACACTGACATTCCGGGGCGATGCCGTCGGGAAGTGATGGAGCCGCCCGGATCCGGGTGCGGCGATCGGCAAAAGTGGCGGCATGGCGATCGGCAACCCGCAGCAAAGACTGGGTCGCACGATAATTGTCCAGCAGCGGCAGCTCGGTGACCGGGCCGAAATCCGCTTTGACGCGCCGCGTGACGGCGTCGGGTTTCGAGCCGCGCCATTCGTAGATCGTCTGGTCGAGGTCGCCGAAAAACGCGATGCCCGTGGCGTGCGTGGCTAACAGACGGATCACTTCATATTCGGATAGATGCGTGTCCTGCACCTCGTCCATCTGGATCCACTGAAACCGGTTGGACCACTTTTCCCGCTTGTCGGGCAGGGTGGCTAGCATCGCCCGGGTGCGATACAGCAGATCGGGAAAGTCGAGCGCATGCCTTTCGGCGAGATGTTCGTGATAGATGCGCAGCGCCTTGCGATACGGCTCGGCAAGGCCGGTTAGATTCAGCGACGGGATTTCACCAAGGGTCAGGCATTCGGGTGGGCAGTCGGATTTGATTTGCGAAAGCTGCCAGAAGGCTGCGTCCGGGCTGATGCCGGTGCCGGTAAGGCAATCCCGCAGCAAGTCGATGCTGTCCTGTTCATCGTAGATCACGAAATCAGCAGACAAGCCGAGATCGCGGGCTTCCATGCGCAGCATCCATGCACACAGGCTGTGAAACGTCTGGATGCGGCAATCCGCGGCGGCGGAACCACAGGCTTCCCTAACAGCCTTGCGCATCTGTTCCGCGGCGCGATTGGTGAAGGTGACACCGAGGGTGCTGCCAGGCGCAATTCCATCAGCAATCACGGCGGCCAGACGGTTGGCCATAAGCCGAGTCTTGCCGGTGCCTGCCGGGGCCAGCACCAGCAACGTGCCATAAAGCTGCCTGAGCACGGCTTGCTGTTCCTTGTTGGGATAACTCATCGTGTTGAGTCGTTAGTTTTGGGATTACACGAGCGGCAAGCCGGGGATATTGTAGAACTCCCTGGCGATCTTTGCCGCAAGGGCAAGGAGTTCGATTACCCATGCTTCAATTCCGCTGTGAAACTATCAGTAAGCCCGCTGGCAAGGCAAGTGCCGGGATGATAAAGTTTATGGAGGGTCAGCGGTATCTGGGAGATGTGAGGCACCGTGGTGTCCTTGGGCCCGGCTAGGCATCTCATGGAGCCAACAGTCGAAGGACCAGCCCGTCCTTCACAAAATTTTTAAAATCGCGGTCAAGAGTCACGAACTCGACCGCATGGCGGGTGGCGAAGGCGGCGAGGTAGGCGTCCATCCAGACTTTGGGTGAGGCGGTGGGGACGGCGGCGAGACGATGCCAGAGGGTCCGAACGCCCGCTTCTTCCTCGATCAAGCGGACATTTGGCAATTCAATGGTATCGGAAAGAATCGTCAGGGCATCGCGATTGGAGACAGGAAGGGAATCATAGCGGCGATGAAGCGCGGGAGTGGTCAGCAGGCGCAGCCAGGATTGTTCCGTGGCACGGCAGATGAGCGCGGGACGGTCCGGGGAGGTTTCGGAGATGAACCGGTTCGCCAGCGCGTGGTGATCGTGTTGCTCGAAGGAAACGGCGATCCAGGCGTTTGCGTCAATCAGAGAGCCCTGCCCGGCGGAGATCCTCCTGTTCGTTGGCTTGTTGAATCAGCGCTAGACTTTCCTCCAAGGTGGGAGGAACAAAGCCCGCGCTGCGCTGCGAGCGGATGACCGGGAGACCGGAGATCGGATCCCTCACAATTCGTGGTTTTTGTTTACGGCTTGCGACCGGTTCGGGGCGGCCCAAACCCCGTCGCAGGAGTTCCGCCGCCACATCCTTGAGCTTGCGCCCCTCATGCACAGCCCGCAACCTCACCTCGCGAACGAGGTCGGGTGGCAGGTCGAAAGTCGCTTTCATGCGGGAAGTTTGCTGGTTTTCTGGCTTTTGTCCATTGCCTGCCCATGAAACTGGCCAACAATCAGGGAATGTCGATGTAGGAAACGGTGATCGGTTCGTCGTGCTTGGTATTCTTGAGGCCGGGGAACGGCATGTCGAAATTCACGATGATGAGCTTGTTGCCGAGCAGGCACGCCGAGCACGGCTGATCTAGCAAGCCGCCCCGGCCGTCGTTGTCGTCATTCTCCCAGATCATTTGCAGCGTGTGCTTGCGGGCGTCATAGATATGGATCGAGTTGCGCGCCGAGTTGGCCAGATAGATCTTGTCGGTCTTCGGGTCGCACCAGATGCCGTCGCAGCACTTGAACGACGGGTCGTCGATGATCTTGACGTTGCTCTTGACGCTGCCGTCGGCGTTGAAGGTGAGCTTGAAGAATTGGCCGTCGCCAAACAGGCCGACATAGAGGTTGCCGGCGCTGTCGAAGGCCGCGCCGTCCGCGCCTGCGGACTCCTCAAAGGTGCCATCGGCCTTGGCTGGTTGCGGTTTGCCGGTGAAGGTGGCGATGATGTGCGGATCCTTGCCTAAGGGCAGGACCTTGAGCACGGGCTTGCCGGCACCGATCTCACTGAGCGGGAACCGCCACAGGCCACTCTGGTCGCGCTGGCCGGGCAGATCGAAGAAAGTGTCTGTTAGATACAGGTCATTGCCTTTGAAGCGGATGGCGTTGGAGAGCTTGGTACCCTCGACGGCAATTTCGCATGACACCGGCTTGCCATCTTTCACGATGACCCGGAGAATGCGCGACTGGTGATCCTTGTCGTCGAAGTATTGGTTGTCGGCGATGTAGAGGTTGCCGTCGGGTCCGAATTCCATGCCCATCGGATGGACCTTGTTAGTTTTGGGGTGCAGCGGCAGGTCGACAAACCAATCGGTTTTCTTGCCGTTGGCGTCCAACATGGCGATTTTCGGCGTGAACTTTTCGTATTCGAGGCAGTTAGGCATTGAGACCAGGATGTTGCCTTTGCCGTCCGGTGCGAGTTCATCGGCAATCGCACATTCACCGGTGAGGTCGCTGAACAGCTTGGGTTTGAGGCTGAGGGGCGGCAGGACGCTCACTTGGCCGGGGTCGGGCATGCCGAGGGCATTGGCTGCGGTTGCCGGCGGTTTGGCGGCATCCTTGCAACCGGTGAATGCCAGAGCGGCGGCCATGGCCATGCCCGCCGCGAAATACCGGTTGGCGGCTATCAAAGGGTTTGCCGGGCGGGCGGGCGTCAGCAGGTCACGCTGCGGATCAAGGATCCGGGACAACAGGATTGGGGTGGGATTCATGGGCGGATTCGGGGGTGGTGGTTAGATGTTAGCGTCTTATCGAGTCGTGGGGGTGATGGTGGTCGCATCGAAGGTTACAGTGGCTTGACCCTGCGCGTCGAGATTTATGACAAGTTCCTCCACACCGTGCTTGTCGGGCTTGTAAATGATCAGGCGTGCGGTGGCGTTGGGACTTCCCTGCACTTGCCCGGTCGGGCTGTAGCTTGTCACCGCTGAGTCGGCGTAGAGCACTTGCGGCTGGTTGACGGATTTCTCCTGGATCCAGAAGGCGGCGCAGCGTTCCGCGCCGGCGGCGAGGTCCACCGGCATGCCCTCGGCCTGCAAGCGGGCTCCGGCGAATTCACCACGGAAGACATAGGTGAAATCGCCGCCGGGGGTCTGGGTGATTTCCTGGACGAGGTAGGTCTTGCCGCCATCTAGCCAGCGCAGCTTGGCGGCAAAAGCGTTTTGTTTGTTCAAGCCGAGGTGGTTGATGGCGAAAACGAGCGCCTTGGTGCGGCGTTCGTCGGTGAACATCCAACACCACGGACCTTCGTTTTTCATCCAATCCGGGCCATTGTATACCGGGCGCATCAACTCGCCTAACACGGCCTTGATGCGCGGGTTGTTGCGCCAGTCGTTGAAGACCCGCAAGTGCGCCACGGATTGCGGCGACCAATCGCCCGGCCACGAATAGATGCTGGTATGCCGGGCTAACAGGAATTGGTAATACCACAAGGGGGAATCTTTCCAGGCGGCCCCGGCATTGCCATCTTCGCCCCAGGTCGAGAGCATCCCTTCCAGCGGGAACATGCCGACATCCGCGAAGAGGTCGCGCACATCGTCGCCATATTCCGTGCGACGGTACATGCCGGCGATGCCGTTGTCCGCCAGATGCAGCAGGCCGACATTCTGATTGCCATGCGAATCCCCCGCGCCGGGTCCGGCGGGATTGTCCACCTCACAGGTCGTCTGCATGATGAAGCCCGGATGTTGGTGTGCGATGGTGTTCATGTAGCGACGCATGCCGAGTATCTTCCGGTATACCGAGTCACTGGGATGCGAGTAGGCGGTTTCCTGATCTGTCTTCCACAGCAGTCCGGCGTCCACTTGGTCCCACGCGGTATGGTATTTCCCCAGCAGGGTTTCCTGCATCTGCTTGAGCTTGAAATCCACGTTGGCCGGGTCCGCACAATCGCGGCCATTCCCCCACCCTTCGGTGCAGATTTTGCCTTGCAGACTGAACCAGTGACCCGGCTGCATGCCGTTTGCTAGAATGAAGTCGCACAGCGCCGACATGTCCGTCCATTTCCCTTTCGGGTCAACCCCATCCGACGGCTCATACCAGAAATCATCGATATGGATGCGATCAAAGCCGGCGGCCGCAGCTTTCGGGATCACGATGTTGCGGTAGTTTGCGTCGGTGCGTTTCCCTTTCCATTGCCAGTCGTTTGTGGATAGCACATGCGCCGTGTCGTGGAACTTGTAGCGCTTGCGGAAATGTTCCGCCACCGCCATGCGCCCGTCCATGGCGTCGCCCGTGAACACGCCAAGGTTGACCGCGAAATACTCGACCTCCTCTTTGGGGAAGATCACGAGCTGTACGGCCTGCGGATTCGTTGCCACGCGCACGGTCTTGGCACCGTCCCAGGCAAAGATTCCTAACAACTTGTCCTTGCTGTGCGCCTTGGCTCTACCCGGTGCTAGGCACGTCGCCCAATTGTTCTCCGGGATGATAAACCAGCCATCGCCCGTGTCGTAACGCACCACGGCATTGCGTCCGCCGTTGGTCAAGCCGCCCTTGGATGCCTGCCAATTCAGGACGCCCTCGATCGCATGGAGCGTGTGCGGGTTGTCGGGCAGATTCAGGTTCAGCACGTCGGACGTTTGGATTGTCAGCTCATGATCCGTCGGGTTCTTCACCCACGAGCTATAGCGCAGCGCCGCACGGCCAGCGTAAATTTCGAAAACCTGGCGCGTGAGGATGGCATGCGGCTGACTGCGTGAGAGGGAGATTTCGAGCCGCTTGCCCCACTTCTGCCCGTAGCACTCGATGTCGGAAACGGTGGCACCTGCCAGAGTCCAGCCACCATCGTCGGCCGTCACCAATCCACCATCGATCCCATGGGAAAACAGCGGCACTGGCGGCTGGCCTGCCAGATAATCAACCTTGGCTTGCAGGTTTGTTAGAGAAGCAAGCGCCAGCCGACCGTCGTTGAATGCAACATCCAGGGAGACGACCTCATTATGAAGTTTCCAGACATTGCCGTTGGCTTTCGAGATCGTCGCCGGACTTTCCGCCATCACAGACGCCGTGCCCAACGCGAAGCTAATCAACTGAAAAAGGCGGCACATATTCATCCTGAAAACCGACGTTGGATCTTAATTATTAGTTAGATAACCACAGATTACACAGATTACACGGATTAAATTAGGTTCCATTTGCAACTTCTCCGAAGTTGCAAATGGTGAAATCCAAACCAAAACAATCCGTGTAATCCGTGTAATCTGTGGTTTTTCTTCCCCATTGCAGGAATTCAACTTCGGATTTCGGGTTCATGCGAACGTTTGCTTCTTGCGGATCGACCTTGGCGGGCTGCTGCTACTTCAACGAGATCTCCGCGATCGACGGTCCTGCCGTTGACTGTAGGATGGTCAGGCGAACGAGTCGTGCCTTCACCGGGTCGAATGTCTTGCTGAAATTGGCGCCGATCGTTTTGTCTTCGAAGAGCTTTTTCCACACCTCGCCGGCCTTATACTCCAACTTGAAACTCTGGACGCGTTGACCGCCCTCGGCCCATTCATTGATCTCGACTTTCGTTAGGTCCTTCGGTTTGCCGAGGTCAACTTCCAGACAGGCCTGGGTGATGGTGTTATCGGTCGCCCAACGCGTCGCGGCGTCGCCGTCGATCGCCTTTTCGGCGCCGAACTCCTCCTGCTTCTGATAGGTGTTGGTCGCCCTGGCCTTTTTGCCGCCGCCCGTCGTGTATTTCAGCACAAAGTTCACAATCGGTGTGGGGTCTGGCAAGCTGTGCGGCCGGTGGCCTGCCTTGGGTTTCCTGATCACGGTGATGACTCCGCCCAGCTCCTTGTAACGCTTTTCCAACGCCAAGGTGTTGCCCTCGATCGGCACGACCCAGTCGTGCATATCGCCGCAAACGCAGAAAATCGGCACCTTCGCCTTGACCAAGGGCGCGAGGTTCTCGTTCTTGTCGATCGGGTTACCCTTGTAGGCGCGCGCCTCCGCATCGGTCATCTTGTAGGCGGCAAGGACTTCACCCCATTCGCGGCCATACATCTTGACGATCCGGCCTTGACTGCCGCCGCCACCGCCGGGCCAACTTTTGAAGTCGCACACCGGCGCGTCCAGGTAGATGCCGGCGACGCGCTGCGGGTGACGGATCGCCCAATTGAGGGCATAGAGGCCGCCGCGGCTGAACCCTTCCAACACGGTCTTGGGATTGAGGCCGTAGGTCTTGATGACGTGGTCGTAGAATAAATCCATGGCATCAAGCGCGACCGGCGCGCCATGGAGCCCGCCCACGCCAATGTAGGCGACATAGACGCCCTCGCCTAACAGCGCGATGTCGGCCTGTGGATCGATCCCGAAAAACTCCGTGCGCCAGATCCAATGTTTGCCTGGCGCGGGCGTCTTGGGCACCACCAGCAGCGCGCCACGACCGCCCACATTGAAATCGATTTGTTCGTATCCATTCCACTGGCCGGCGGTGGCCAGCCCGGAGGATACGGCGAGCCATGCGCTGGCGCAGCACAGCGCGACGCTCATGCGACTGCGGCGTGTATTACAATTGGAATTCATGGTTTGGAGGATTTGGGTTTGAGTTCGAACGACTTCATGGAAAGCCCGCGCTGTGGGGGCGCGCACAGCCACAACATCTGAGTGCCCTCGACCATATATATGTCCAAGGGTTTGGTGGCATTCCAGCAACCGGTCCCATTTGGTGCCGTTTCTGCGTTGAGCCAACCGGTGCCATCAAAGACCTTGCCCACACTGATGTCCCAGATGGTCGGGCCGCCTGTCGGGCTCTTGCCATCCAGCAGGCTGAGCCGCACATTCTGCGTGGTCACCGGCGGAAATTCCTTTTTGCATTCCCCGATGTCGGTGCCTTCAAAGAGCAGCTTCC
>JBILFE010000090.1:0-8837 GCA_044351705.1 Luteolibacter sp.
ACTTTTAACCAATAACTCCCCCCCCCCTCATCTGCCCGGAACCGCGGACGCGGTAGTGGTAAGAGGTGAGTTCGCGCAGCCCCATGGGACCACGGGCGTGGAGCTTGTCGGTGGAAATTCCGATTTCCGCACCAAAGCCGAATTCCCCACCGTCGGCGAGGCGCGTGGACACGTTGTGAAAGACACAGGCGGAATCCACCCCGCAGAGGAAACGCTCGGCAACAGCAGCGTCGCGGGTGACAATGACGTCCGTGTGGTGGGAACCATGGGCGTTGATGTGCGCAACCGCCTGCTCGAGTGAATCGACGATTTTAATGGATAGGATGAGGTCGAGGTATTCCGTGCGCCAGTCGGCATCGGTGGCGGCGGCGACGTCTGTCAGAATGGCCCGCGTGGCCTCGCAGCCGCGGAGTTCGACGCCCTTGGCACGGAGCGCGGTGGCGACGGCCGGCAGAAAGGTGGGGGCGATATCGCGATGGACGAGGAGGGTTTCCAAGGCATTGCAGACGCCGCATTTCTGGGTTTTGGAATCAACGGTGAGGGCGATGGCCATGGCCGGGTCGGCGTGGGCGTCGGCATAGAGGTGACAAATGCCATCGTAGTGTTTGATGACGGGCATGCGGGCAAGGGACACAACGGTTTCTATCAGGCCCTTGCCGCCACGGGGGATGATCAAGTCGAGCCAACGGTCCATTTGCGCCAACACCGCGACGCTTTCGCGGTCGGTGAAGGGAATCAACTGGATCGCATGCGCGGGCAGCCCGGCCGCGGCACCACCGGCTTGGAGGGCCTCGGCAATGGCGCGGTTGGAGTGGATCGCCTCGCTGCCACCGCGCAAAATCGTGGCGTTGCCGGTCTTGAAACACAACACTGCGGCATCCGCGGTGACATTCGGCCGGCTTTCGTAGATGATGCCGATGGTGCCTATGGGCACACGGATTTGTTCGATGCGCATGCCGTTGGGCCGCTGCCACGACTCGATGACTTGACCGACCGGGTCGGGCAAGATGGCCACCTGCTCGATGCCCGCAGCCATGGCTTCAACGCGTGATGCATCGAGCCGGAGGCGGTCGAGCATGGCCGGAGACAGGCCGCGGTCGCCGGCTGCGCTCATGTCCTGGGCATTGGCGGCCAGCAATTCCGGCAGGGCCTCACGGAGTGCAACGGCCATCGCGCACAAAATGGCGTTTTTCTCCCCGCTGGAAAGCTGGGCAAGCTGATAAGCCGCAGCCCGGGCCTGACGGCCCATCTGGTCAATCGTATCGTGGATGGCAGTGGACATGGCTCAGAGGAAGAGAAGCACCAAATCCCTAATATGAAATTCTAAAGAGATAAAATGGATAAGGGACGGCAAGGCAAGGTTCTTCGTTTGGAATTTTAGGCTTAGGATTTAGTGCTTGGATGTGGGGCTTAAGAGCGGCAAAAAGCGGGTGGAGATGCCATCGCCAGCAAGGATGGCAGCGAGACGCTCCGGGTGACGACCGTGGGCGATGTGGGTCTCAATGCCGGCGTCCACGGCGAATTTGATCGCAGCCAGTTTCGATGCCATGCCGCCCATGGAAAAGCGGCCCTTGTCACCCCGCACATGCCGCAGCACACTGCTGATGTCGGATACCTCGGGAATCAGCAAGTTGGTTTCCGGATCCAACAAACCATCCACGCTGGTAAGCAGGATGAGGCGCTGCACATGGGCCAATTTCGCCACCCGCACCGACAACATGTCGTTGTCCCCGAACTTCAACTCTTCCACGGCAACCGAGTCGTTCTCATTGATGATGGGCAGAATGCGCGGCTCTGCCAGAAGGCGGCGAAAGGTCGCCTTGACGAACGCGGCGCGTTCCGGTGTGCCGAGGTCCGAGGCGGTCAGAAGGACCTGCGCAATGGTGATATCGAAGTTGGTGAAAAGACTGCTGTAGGTCTGCATCAGTCGCGCCTGGCCCACCGCGGCACACGCCTGGCGCGTGGCCGTGTCTTGCGGGTAGTCGGCAAGCCCGAACGCCGCCAACCCCGAACCCACCGCCCCGGACGAAACAAACAAACAGCGATGCCCGGCATCCATCAACCCGGCAATGGCTGCCACAAGATGCACCAAGGCCGCACGATCCAGCGTGCCGTCGCCCGCCTTGGTCAGGACACCGGTGCCGGCTTTGATGAGGGTGAGATCAGTGGGCATGAAACAGGCGGGTTAGAGGTTATAGGTTATAGGTTATAGGTTATAGGTTATAGGTTAGAGGTTAGAGGTTAGAGGTTATGAGTCAGATCGAAGTCAATGGAACATCCGGCCACGGGGAAGAATATGAATGGAACCTGCATCTTTTCCTAATAACTTATAACATATAACTGATAACTTATTCCTCCTCCTTCACTCCCTTGACGCGAACTTTGCCCCGGAGTTTGGCCTCAATGAAGGCGTCAATATCGCCGTCCATCACATCCTGGATGTTGCCGGATTCCTCGCCGGTGCGCAGGTCGAGAACTTTTTGATATGGCTGGAAGACATAAGAGCGGATTTGATTGCCCCAGGAGACGTCGCCTTTCTCGCCATAGGCGCGGTCGGATTCCGCGCGTTGCTTGTCTTCCTCAATGGTGTAGAGCTTGGCCTTGAGGATTTCAAAGGCGAGTTCGCGGTTGGCTCCCTGGGTGCGGGCCGCAGTGGAACGGATGAGGATGCCGGTGGGCAGGTGGCGGAGCAAAACGGCGGTTTCCACTTTGTTGACGTTTTGGCCGCCTTTGCCGCCGGAACGGGTCGTCGTGATTTCAATCTCAGTCGGGTTGATTTCGATTTTGATTTCCTTGGAAACCTCAGGTGTGGCATCGATGGATGCGAACGAGGTGTGGCGTTTGGCGGCGGCGTCAAACGGGGAGATCCGGACGAGGCGATGCACCCCGCGTTCGCACTTCAGGAAGCCGTACGCGTATTCGCCGGTGATTTTCAGGGTGCAGGAGCGCAAGCCCGCCTCATCGCCGTCCTGCCAATCCAGGGTTTCCACAGCGAACCCCCGACGCTCAGCCCACCGGCAATACATCCGGTGCAGCATTTGCGCCCAATCGCAGGCCTCGGTCCCGCCAGCACCTGCCTGAATCACCAGGAAGCACGAGGTGTTATCGCTAGGCTGATCGAGCAACGTAAGCAATTCGTACGCACGAATGTCATCCTCGAGGCTCTGCGCGTTGTGGATCGCCTCCCGCGCCAATTCCGCATCATCGAATTCCTTGGCCAAGACCACGCCTTCTTCGATGTCGGCTACCCGCGATTCAAGTTTTAAAAAGGCTGCGAGCTTTTTTTTCAAAGCGCTGGCCTTCGAGCTCACTGATTTGGCCTGATCCGCATCATTCCAAAACGCGGGAGAGCCCATCGCCTCCTCGAGAGTGTCGATTTCATTTTCCAGGACCGGAACGTCAAAGATACCTCCTGAGCTTCGACAGACGGCTTTTCAGGCCGGTGATGTCGAGCGCCAGGAGGTCGGCGGTAGGCAGTAATGACATGGGACCCAGAGACAAGCGCGTCCCGCTGCTCGGCGCAATAAGAATATGCAAATATGTCTGTCCGCTGGCATAAAATGACTGGCTTTATGTTGTTGACAGCAACGGATGGATGGCTGGTTGTTTGAAGGTGGCAAGCTGCCGGAGACAATCACGGCCACCACAGACAGACAAAAAGAAGAAGAAATACGGGATACCCGGCGCTGCGGGGTGTCTTGGAATATCGGAATCCCATCCGTCGGGGCCGGAGTCCGGCTCGACAATTCGATGGCCGCCGGTGCATATTCGCCCACCAGCTATACTTGCCCGGCTCCCCCATGCCCCGACAACACCGCGCCAACCACCTCTTGCACCGGCTCAACGAGCTCTATCCAGAAGCGCCCATTCCGCTGCAACACCGGGACGCTTACACGCTGCTGGTGGCCGTTTTGCTTTCCGCACAATGCACCGATGTGCGGGTCAACCGCGTCACCCCCGCCCTTTTTGATCTCGCGGACAACCCTCAAGACATGCGCCAGGTGCCGGTGACTGACATCCAAGCCATCATCCGCTCCTGCGGCCTATCGCCACGGAAGTCCGCTGCCATTGCACAACTTTCAGAAATCCTGGTCGAGCGACACGGCGGTGAGGTTCCTGCGGATTTTGCGTCGCTGGAGGCCTTGCCTGGAGTCGGCCACAAGACCGCCTCGGTCGTCATGGCGCAAGCCTTCGGGGTGCCCGCCTTCCCGGTCGACACCCATATTCACCGGCTTGCGGCGCGGTGGAAATTGAGTACCGGCAAATCTGTTGCGCAAACCGAGCGCGATCTCAAGAGTCTGTTCCCGCGCGAATCATGGAACCGGCTGCACCTGCAGATGCTCTATTATGGCCGCGAGCATTGCACCGCCCGCGGCTGTGACGGAAAACGCTGCCTCCTCTGCCGCGAACTCAACGCCATGCCACCCAGCCCGGCAGAAATGCAAAAACCGAAGCACCCTCCAAAGCCGCGTTAGCCGGCGAGGAGCACCACCAGCCAAGCCCATGCGCCTGAAACTCACCATCGCCTATGACGGCCGCAACTACAACGGTTGGCAATCCCAACCGTGCGGCAACACGGTGCAGGACCACATTCACAACGCGCTGCGCGAAATCGCCAAACATGCGATTGGCATTCACGGCTCCGGCCGCACCGATACCGGGGTACACGCGCTGGGTCAGATTGCGCACTTTGATGCGCCGGCGCAAACCCGCATGCACCCCGACAACTGGGTCGCCGCGCTCAACAGCAAACTCCCCGCCAACATCCGCATCATGGCCTGCACGGCTGTCGCCCCGGATTTTCACGCCCGCTTTTCCGCCACCGGAAAAATCTATCATTACGACATCTGCACGGATGGGGTGCTGCCACCGCACGCGGCCGGGCTGGCCTGGCATCTGCCGCGCCCGTTTGATGCCGGCTTGTTGGCAGCGGCGCTGAGCCGCGCATGCGGGCGGCATGACTTTCATGCCTTCGCCGCCTACCGCGGCAATGAAACCGCTGCAATGGACTACCACCGCACGCTCCACACCGCCGCGCTCACCAATCTGGCATACGGCTACCGCATCACCTATGCCGGGGATGGCTTTCTTTACAAAATGGCGCGCCTTCTAACCGGTGCGGCGGTCAAAGTGGCCCAAGGCAAACTCGGGCCTGCCGCCTTCACCGCACTGCTGGATCAAGGGCCGGGCTTGCCACATGGCAAGTCCCCACTGTGCGCCCCGGCCGACGGGCTGTATCTCCAACAGGTTCTCTATCCAAGCGGCCAGTGAGACGCCGGCATGCAGGACATTTGGCTGACTGGTATGGCTGACTGGTATCGAATATAATGCCAGACATTATGTCGTTGACAGCGGCAGTCAAGCTTAAGCCAATCACCCTGCGCAGGCATGAGGCGGGTCAACATCCGTGCTTTGCAGCGGCGGCGATTGCAGCCATGCTAGCGGGGTGACGCGACAGGGATTGATTTTTGATCTGGATGGGACCTTGGTGGACTCTCTGCCGGGTATCGCAAACTCGTTGAACCGGGCCCTGGACGGTTTGCACCTACCCGTGCATTCGCTCCAAGCCGTGCGTGGATTCATCGGCAATGGGGCGCGCATGCTGGTATCGCGGGCGGCGCCGTCCGGAGCGGATGAATCCGTGCTGGAACGACTCGAGCAGGCGTTCAAGACGGATTATGATCTGACCTGGCCGCAGGGCACCGCAGCATACCCCGGGGTCGTCGGAGTGTTGGTGGAGCTACATCGGCGGGGATTTCCGCTGGCGGTGTTATCCAACAAGCCGCATGCCTTCACCACGGCGATGGTGAGCGCGATGTTTCCGGAGGTGTCATTTGCGGCAGTGCTGGGTCAACGGCCCGGCATCCCGCACAAACCCGACCCGGCGGGGGCTGTTGAAATAGCGACCATGCTGGACCTGCCGCCACAGGCATGCACGGTGATTGGAGATTCCACGATGGATGTTGAAACCGCCCGACGCGCGGGCATGCGGGCCGTGGCGGTGAGCTGGGGGTATCATGATCGCGACGCGCTGTGTGCGGCACTGCCTTTCGTAATGATTGACTCTGCCGGAGAACTTTTAGGATTGCTAGACAGGACCTAAGCAGCGCCCTGTTGGGGAGGTCGCGCGGCGGGACCGGCGGGTGCGCCGCAGGTGAAGTTTGGCCTTGTGAAACCCGCAATCATCAAATACTCAGATTGCCGCTGCATTGTGTTGCGGCAGCACTTCAAACCAGCACCGCACATTCCTGATGACTCCACTGGCAACGATCCAATCTAACGCAACGAGCCGCTCTCATCGGCCGCGTGTGGCGATCGTTCAGAAAAGCGACGGGCTCCTAACATGGTGCACGGATCTGGCGGCGGCGTTTCGTGAAGCTGGCGTGACAACCCTTGCCAGCAATATCCGCGCGTCATCGCTGGCTGAACGCTGGACCCAATACACCACCAAGCGGCGACTCCTGTTCAATCCAACCACCACCCGGCGCCTCGCAAAAAAACTCGCCGATTTTTCGCCCGATCTGGTGGTTTTTCTCAACTACCCAAGCATCCCGCTGGAAGCTGAAGCGCTGATGCGCAAGGCGCTTGGCAGCGGGGTGCCGATCATTGGCTGGCTCTGCGACAGTGTGGATGCCATTCCTCCGGGGTATGACGCCTTGTTTGATGGAGTTTATTATTTTGACTCGGCGAGTCTGCCGGTATTGGAGCGTCACTACCAAGGGACGCGCACCCGGTTGGATTTTCTGCCACTTGCGGCGAATCCGAGACGCTATGTTTGTCCTGAAATAAAAATAGCCACCCGCATGCCGGTTCTGGTGTTTGCCGGGCACTGCACGCCGAGCCGCCAACCATTTTTTGCCGAATACCGCAGTCTTGGCAAGCGCCTGGATCTATACGGCCCGAAAGCGGGGAATTGGCCGCAGGTTTGGCGCAACCGGAAACTCTCATCCGCGGATCTGGCCCGCATCTATCGGGGCTACCTCATCAACCTCAACTTGCTACAGCCCGGCAACACCACCAACGGCCTGAACTTGCGCGCATTTGAAATCCCCTGTGCCGGGGGCCTTGCGACCTATCCCGATGCGCCCGATCTGGCGAGGTGTTTTGAGCCTGGCCAAGAAGTCCTCATCTACAAAACTGCGGCGGACTTGATGGAAACGGTCAGCCAAACCCTCCACCACCCCGAGCAGGCGCTCACCATCACCCGCGCCGGACATCAACGCGTGATGCGGGAACACACCTTTTATCATCGTGCGGTGCGCATGCTACAGGATTGGATCGGCACCTCCTTCCAACCGAGCACTCCGGATTACATCCGACTAACAAAATGATAGCGCCCGATGCCACCCTTTCGGACTGCCGTCTAGCGGACGGAGTATTGGTGATTAATCTCGACCATCGGCCGGAACGCATGGCGCAGTTTGAGAAGATGGCCCGGCCGCTGGGCCTGTTCCAGGGATGGCAGCGGATAGCAGCCGTCAATGGGGTGGACATCCCAGGGTATGGCAAGCCGCCATGGTTCCGCAACGGCAAGCGCGACAAATGTTGGGCCGGGAGGGCGGGTTGCACCCTGTCTCACCGCAAAGCCATCGAACACGCCAGAGACATGGGCTGGAGCAGTGTCTTGATCCTGGAAGACGATATCCAACTTGGAGCCGGGTTTGAGACTAGCGCGCGCGACTTCCTCAATCGCACGGCGGCATGCGCGGATACATGGGGCGCGTGTTTTCTGGGCTTGTCCAAGCAAGTCGGACCCAGCCGCAAACTCATCGATTTGGACAATGCGCGGGCCACTTATGAAATCTTCGGCTGCATCGGAGCCTTCGCCTATATCCTCAAACGGGAATCATTTGACTGGATTCTGGCCAACCTGCCATCACCGGAATCCGTCTGGACCTGGATTTCCAGGCATCGCGCGATCGACCGATGGTATGCCAGGAATCTATCCAGACGTTGCGTGGTGCATGCGGTGTCACCCAATCTAATCGGACATTATTCGAGTTTTTCAGACATCGGCCAGCGTGCCGGTGCCAACCTGGTAATCGAGGACTGCGGGAGCAATAGCCACGATCCATTGCGGGACTGCGGCAAGACGGCATTCGTCATGCGCTGCCGTCTGCTTCGCGGCAGATTCCAATTGGCCCGTATCGCAAACGAGTTGCGTGGAGCCCTCAAACGCATCCGGGGGCTCTGACTCCGCCGATCAATACCCGTTGCCATGCCTATTTTCCGCACACTTTCACTACTGCATCACGCCAGCCATCAGGCGTTTCCCGTCGGCAGGAATGGCAGCGTCAGCAAGCGCCTTAAGTTCGTTTGCCGGAGCTGGCCTGACCGTCGTCTCAATCTTGTCTGGTTTGCGCTCTTGCAGCACGACGGCTTCATGCGCAAGCTCGCGGATTACGACCACCGCATCTACCGCAAGCTTTACCGCCCCTATCTATCAACGTCATGGGACAAGGCGCGGGTTCTGCAGGTGTTGCAGGCGAACTACGCGGTTTTCCAGCAACAACTCCCGGCTCCCGTCTTGGAAAAGCTGTTCCTGACCGACACCTTTTGCATGGCCGGATGGAGCGCCGGGCGATCCTATCAATTGCGGCTGGCGCACGACCAACGGTTCTATCAGGAGGGCGAGGTCACCCTCAGCTTGCACTGCCCGCAACTTGGCGCGGGCGAACTCGCCCTGCTTTCCGGGACAACCGCCCGCGCCGAGGATGGGACCCTGACGTTCTACATTGGGGGCCTGCAGGGTGCTGACCGCGCGCTTGGTGCTCCCGCCATCAAGGACGCGGGGCGTGATTTGCATGGCCTCCGGCCGAAGAGTCTGGTGGTCATCG
>JBILFE010000184.1:0-6626 GCA_044351705.1 Luteolibacter sp.
TTAGCAAAGCGGCTGGGTTGCCAGCAGATACTCGCCACCACTGCCACGGGTCATGCCTATAGCGTTGATGGCCGCCGCCAGGCCAGCGAGCGTCAGAAGATGTTTTTTGACTATGACTCATTCTGGGAGGAATGTGATGGCGTCCGCGTGAGCGAAGCGTTTTTCGCGCTGCCGCTGACCACCGCCCGGCGCTCCCATGAAACCATGAAGCCCCAGAAGCGGCCCATGTACCACCGGCGCTACGCCATGCTTGACGAGATCGAGGGCGAGGTCAGCGCGGTGTTGACCCCCGCAGCGGCAACATAGCCATCAGTAGTCCCGCCCATCATGACAGCCGCATCGCAAGTTCCCCGACTCCAGGTGGCGATCACCACCACGGTCAGCCATGGTGGCCTTGATGCATTGTGTCCCAACCGCAGCATGCGCTGGGGACAATGTGACTTTGTGTTAAATCCGCCACGCGGCACGCAATGTGACTATTGGATTGTATTTGCCGGCAGCCGTGATCGAGACCAGATGATCTGCGCAGCGGAAAACACCCTCTTCATCGCTGGCGAACCCCCTTCCAAAAAAATCTATCCGAAGCGGTATTATGCGCAGTTCCACCGGGTTGTCAGCACCCATGCGGCAGACCCCCATCCGCGGGTGACGACGAGTCTGCCGGGCTTGAACTGGCATGTCGGTCTGAGCCGGGAGGACGACCGCTATGACTACGGCTACGATGAACTCAGGGCCATCCTGCCAGGGCCGAAAACCAACAAGATCTCGGTGGTTTGCTCGAATCTAACCACCACGCAAGGCCAGCGGCAACGGCTGGCATTTCTGCACCATCTGAAATCCGCGTTGGGGGACGCGATCGTGCATTACGGGCGGGGGTTTTGCCCGATTGGCGACAAGATGGACGCGATCCTGCCGCACCGTTTCCATCTGGTCCTGGAGAATTCCTGTTCCCCTGACTATTGGACGGAAAAGCTGGCAGACGCCTATCTTGGCTGGGCCTATCCGATCTATGTGGGGTGCCCGAACCTAGCAGACTACTTCCCGGCGGATGGCTTCACCGCCGTCGATGTGAACCAGCCTGAGGCGGCTCTCGGCGTGATACAAAACCGGCTCGCGCAACCCGCAGGCGGGCATGAAATGGAAACCCTTGCGCGTTGCCGTGATTTGATATTGGACAGCTACAACCCGTTTGCGCGCTTCGCCCACTGGGCCGAGCTTTTCCATCAGCCGGGCCGGCCGGCGCGGCTGGTGAGCATCACCACTCACAAGGCCTTCCGGCCGTTCCCAAGAGGGTTGCTGTACCGACTCAAGACCTGCATCTAACCGCACACATGGCACCACGCCGCGCACAAATCATTCACCATGAACACCCCCAGATTCAGCGTCCTCATCAACAACTACAACTATGCGGATTTCGTGACTCAGGCCGTCGAGAGCGCCCATGCACAAATCCTCCCTGCCCATGAGATCATCGTGGTGGACGATGGATCCAAGGACCATTCAGTTGCAGTGCTCACCGCCCTCAAGGCACGGATTGCCAACCTGGTTGTGCATCCGCAGCCTAACGGTGGACAACTCTCGGCCTTTCGCAAGGGCATTGAGCTGGCAACCGGGGATTGGTGTGTGTTTCTGGATGCGGATGATGAGTGGACGCCTCAACACCTGGCACAGGCCGCCGCCGTGTTGGAAGCCAATCCGCAGGTCAGCGCGTATTACTCCGGCCATCGCGAAACCTCCGGCCCGCCCATGTACCGGACCAAATGGCCGGAGGGAATGGTCGGGCCCGTCGCGGCCCTCGTCGCAGCAACCCGCACCCGGGTCGGCACGATCACTTCAACCATCGCGCTGCGCCGCGATCTGGCTCGCAAGCTCATGACTCTGGATCGCGGTTTTGACGCGGACTGGCGCATCCGTGCCGACGATATCCTGCTGTTCGGCGCCTCTCTGGCGGGCGCAGTCTTCTACTATCATCCCGAGCCGACGGCACTCTATCGGATCCACGCCCGCAATGGCTATGCCAACAAGGACAACCAGCTCGATGAGTACCTATACACGTTCAAGCGCGCGCGCCTGTTCCGCGCATTCCAGGACAGCTTCGGAATCGAGAGCTCCGAGCAGCTCGCCAATCTTCTGGCTGAGAGCCGGTTCCCGCAGAACCGGCGGGCGGCTAAAATCCAGCGCCGCTACCTGCGGGCGATGTGGCGCACCGAGGCCGGGCTGATACCCCGGCTCAAGTGCCTCTACAAGGCGTCATTGCTGGCCGGCGGGCAGCAATAGTTTTCGGGTTTCGATGGTGCAAAAAATGCGTTCCAACATTTCGTCGACCACCACGTCGGGTTTCTCGCGTTCAATCAATGCGGTGTCCCATTCGGGTTGGAAGATGTAGATCACGCGCTTGAAATTGTATCCCATGTAAGGCATCCAGCCGCCGGCATAAGAATCGCGGAACATCATCATGTTATATTTTTGCGCCGGATTGTCCGTGCGGTACGGCAGGAATTCAGCCGCCCAATCCTTTGGTAAAATGCCGGGGTCGGCCTGCGTTGCGGGCTCGGTCAGAGGTGGCCGGGGCAATAACCGGGCAAGGTTTTTTTCCCGCAGGGACTGTCCCTGCCCGAGCATCACGGCGAGATCCCCGCCATTATCCGCACTCACACTCAGGTCAAAGGCAGTCAATGGCTGCGGGCCGCCCAAGTCCGGCAACTGTCGTGCCAGCGCATGAATCAACTCTTGGTAACCCACGAAGCTGCCATAATAATTCCAATGGGTATCGGTGCTGTAGTAGGTGGGGGCCGTGGTTTTGGCGGCCCGCAGCGCCGGTCGCAGATCCAGGATTTCGACCGTCGAGTGCTGTTTCATGTGAGCGAGCAATTGGTCGAGTTTGTTATGCGATCCGGTGCGGGTCAGCCATTGCGGCAGGAATTCCGGATAGATGGATTGCTTGTCGGGAGGAACGACGAAGAGGTATTTGATGCCGCGGCGGGCCAGCCAGTCGCGCCGGCTTTCCAGGAGCTGCTGCCAGGTAGTTAGTTCCTGCGCCGTGAAACATTTCAAGCCGCGGGCGTGCGCGATCATGTCCTGAGCTGAGAAATAGAGCCACCCGTCGCGGCCCATCATGACTTGGGACACCGAAGACTCCTTGAACCACTTCCGCTTCCAGCGATTGTTCCAGTGGACGAGTTGGTTGCGAAAGCCAAAGTGATCGGCGTAGTACGCCTCCAAGCCTGAAAAATAGTCCCGCAGCGGCTTGACCTCCGGTGTGTATTGCGGGTAGGCCGCCGGCGCGCGTTTCTCGTCGGGCATGGGTGCCCGATCCCAATGAAACGCCGAGTCTGCCAGTGGCAACCACAGCAACAAAAAAAACGCGCCGATCAAGAATACCGATGCGCCGGCGTGCGGCTTGTTTTGTTGAATGGCAGGGTGCATGCCGGAATGATTATGGATTGCCGGGCAGGGCATCGCGTTGCATGAGGCTCACCGGATCCTGGATGTTGAAAAAGCGCTCCAAGATTTCATCAATCACCACATCGGGTTTTTCCCGCTCAATGAACGCCGCATCCCATTCGTACTGCCAGATGTAGAGTGTCTCGCGGAAATGGTGCGCCAAAAATTGCGCCCACGCACCGGCAAACGAATCGCGAAAGATCACCGCCTTGCCCGTCTGGTCGGCACACTCTAACACAACCGGCTCGGTTTTGGGCAGCCATTCTTTCGGCAGGCGTTCGGTAACTGTGCGCAACACCGGCGGCTGCAACGGCGGCCGGACGCTGAGGACGACGGAGTGGGGCTCAACCATGGTATCGGCGCGTCCTAACAAAATCGCGCAGTCGCCGCCGGGTTGCTGCTCGAATTTCCACTCGAAGGCCGACATGGGTAACGCTGGCCGCAACCCGGGCAATTGCGCCGATAACGCCCCCAGCAACGCCTCATAGCCGGCAAAACCGCCGTAGTAATTCCAATGCGTGTCGGTTAGCAGATAGGTTATCACCGACGTTTTAGCTGCCAGCAATGCCGGACGCATGTCCAGCACCGGCACCGTGGAATGGGTTTTCATGTGGGTGAGGAATTGATCGAGCTTGCTAGGCGCGCGGCGTTTGACCACCCATGCGGGGAGATATTCGGGATAGACCGTATGTTTGTCGGGCGGGACGACGTATAGATACTTGATGCCACGTGCGGCCAGCCAATCGCGCCGCTTTTCCAACAGCCGCTGCCAGTTTTTCAGATCCGCGGCTGACAAGTTTTTCGCGCCCACATAATTATCGAGCATGTTATCCCCGATGAAATAAAGCCAGCCTTGTTTGCCGCAGATCACGTCCGAATTCAGACTGGACTCACCAAACCATTTGCGTTTCAGATACTTCCCGCGCTTGACGAGTTGGTTGCGGAAGCCGAAGTGATCGCGGTGGTACGCCTCCCAGCTGGAAAAGCAAGTGCGCCAACCGGTTTTCCCGGGGTTGAAATCGGGCACAGGAGCCAGCGCCCGGTTTTCATTGAGCATTGGGGTTGGGTCCAGATGCAAAGCCGAATCCGCCAACGGCAGCCACAGCAACACAAAAAAGGCCGCGATAAACAACCTAGCCACAATGGCACGGGGATCTATCAGTCGTATACGCGTCCACATGGCAGTCTAAAAGCGGTAATAAATGAAGGGATTGTAGGTGCCGCCGGCCAACCACGCGGAGCAGACCAGCATCAGAAAGATCAGCAGGGCCGATTCCAGCACCAATCCAAAAGTGGCCACCCCGGGCCGCAATTTGACCGGCGTGGCCGCGCCGATTTTATGCGCGGCGGATTTGATCGCGGCCCAGGTGGGCATGGAAAAAAGGATCCCCACCACCAGGGCAAAGGTGACTTGATTGGTTAGATAGCGGGCGACGGACTGGCCGGCGGTGGCAGCCGGACCCACACCGAACAAGGTGGAGGCGAAATTCACGGCCTGCGACAAAGTATCGGAGCGGAACAGCACCCAGCCCAGCAGCGCCACCAACAAGGTATAAACGTGTCGCAGGGGGCGAGGCAGCCACTCCATGAATTTGCCGAAGCGGGTGCGTTCCGCCACCAGGAAAACGCCGTGATACAAGCCCCAGAGGGCAAACGTCCAACTTGCGCCGTGCCACAAGCCGCAAAGGAAAAAGACCAGGATGAGATTAAAATGATTCCGCATCTCTGAAACACGGTTGCCACCGAGTGGTATATATAGGTAATCGCGAAACCAGGTGGAGAGGGAAATGTGCCAGCGCCGCCAGAAATCGCGCACCGATTGCGCGCAGTATGGGAAATTGAAATTCTCGAGAAACTGGAACCCGCACATCTTGCCCATCCCCACCGCCATGTCCGAGTAGCCGGAAAAATCGAAGTAGATTTGCAGCATGTAACACACCGCGCCGAGCCAGGCGAGCGCCGGGGTCAATTCTTGCGGGGACAGCGCAAAAATCTGATCGGCGGGCAATGCGATGACATTGGCAACAATCATTTTTTTGGATAGACCGCCAATGAAGCGCCGCACGCCCTCCGCGAATTTATCGCGGGTGACGATGCGTTGCACGAGTTGCGGTGCGATCGCGCTCCAGCGCAAAATCGGCCCGGCTATCAATTGGGGAAAGAAAAAGATATAGAGCGCCACATCTGCCGGATGGGTCGCCGCCTTCCATTTGCGCCGGTACACATCGACCACATAGGACAGGGCGTGAAAGGTGAAAAAGGAAATTCCGATGGGCAGCAGAATGTGGGGGTTGGGGATCGGCTGGAAATGCCACTGGGTGAGCACCCCATTGAGGTTGCTCACGGTGAAATTGGCGTATTTGAAAAAGACCAGCAGTCCGAGGTTGAGCGCCACAGCGAGACCCACGGCGAACTTGCGCCGGCGCGGCTCTTCGGTGTTATCGACCCAGCGGCCGAGGAAATAGTTCATCAGTGTGGAGACCAGCGCCAATTGAATGAACACCGGCTCGCCCCAAGCGTAAAACACCAGACTGAACAACAACAACCAGACGTTTTTCAGCCACAAGCGCGGCAAAAGAAAATATCCGGTCAATACCACCGGTAAAAACAGAAACAGGAAGATTGGCGAACTAAAGACCATGATTGACTGCTGAAAATTGCTTGTGGGGGGATAATCGTGGAACGCGCCGTTAGATAGGGACTGAGGCTTTTGACCGCATGCATGGGGTCGATCCGTGGCGGCGAAAATAGCCAGCCTGCCCGCTTTGCCAAGGGGATTCTTTGGGAAAAAAATCCCGCTCGATCACGCTGCGCAAATGAACCGTCCATCCAACGACTCGCCGCGGCGTCCCCTCAACTCGTCATTGACTCAGGCACCCTGCTCCATTACCCATTGCCCGCGACTCACGGAAGCGAACGAACTCTAGCAATGACCGCCCCAAACGCAAATTCACGCCCGGAGCTGTCGGCCAGCTTTCATAATTTCTGGGACCACTTCCGCCCGGAAACCTCCTTTCATTATGCCGCGCTGTCGAAACGCTTTCAGGTGAAGGTCGAACCTGTCGGCCGCGACCTGCAGATTTACAGCGTCTTCGGCACTCCGCAGTTCAGGACCCTTTCCGGCACGCGGCCGCTCAGGGTGTGGTGGACCTCGGAGTCGGACGAACCGCTGCAAGCCATCT
>JBILFE010000574.1:0-3184 GCA_044351705.1 Luteolibacter sp.
AACCTCTACCGGTTCGCCACCGCCACCGCACCAGGCACGTCCGCCGCCTCGGGCATCGTGCGCGTCGGCAGTCCGTTGACCGGCAGCGCTTCGGTGACTAACAGCGCGTCGAGCGATGGTTTCTCGGAACTCCTCAAGGCCACGGTCACCGGATCCGGCACGGGCTTTACCGGCGTGGCCGGTGGTGCCAGTGGCACGCTCAACTACAGCCTCGCCACCAGCGTGGCGGGCATCCAGAGCGGCAGCGCCTCGGTGGTCCTGAAATCCACGGGCACCGGCAGTTATAGCGACACCACCCTGAGCACGACGTCGGTTGCACTGGGCGGGACCGCCTATGACTATGCGAATCCGAGCTTGAACACGTCCGGGCCGGTGGCTTTTGGCAATGTACACGTCGGCGCAGCCAATCCGACCGCCAACCTGTCGATCACCAACACCACAATCACCAACGCCGGCTATCAGGATCCACTGAATGCCAGCGCCGCGACCGATAACCTGAAAGTGACAGGTAACAGTTTCACAGCGCAGGCCGCCGGAACCACGGGGTCACTGACTCTAACAGCAAGCGCCGCCACCGTCGGCTCGCTGGCCTCGACCGTAACCCTGGGCTATGTGAGCAACGCCAACGGGGTGAGCGGGCTGAGCAATAGCAACCTCGCCAACGGCTCGATCACCACCACCGGCCAAGTCTATTCCGGCCAGAGCAGCTGGAGCGGCGGCAGTGGCTCGTGGGGCACGCTGGCCAGCGGTTTCGGCTCTAACTGGGGTACCAATCAAGGGTCGCCGGGACTCGACGCGGGGTTCACCGAAGTGGACAGCGCCACCCTCAACGGTGCCGGTGGCACGATCACACTCGATGGCGCTAGCCCGAGCCTTAACGCTCTAACATTCAACGGCAGCGACGCTTATACCCTCGCCCAAGGCAGCGGCGGAAGTTTGACCCTGGCTGGCACCACCCCGGCCATCACGGCCAGCGGCAGCCATGTCATCAGTGCGGCGCTGACCCTTGCCAGCGCCACCCAAGTGGCGGTGACTGGCACGCTGGAACTTGGCGGCGCCATCACCGGTACTTCCCTCACCAAGGCCGGTGGTGGCGCTCTTACCGTAAGCGGCACCAATACGTATAGCGGCGGCACCACTGTTGCCGGGGGCACCCTCCTGGTCAGCAACACCAATGGTTCCGGCACCGGGTCTGGCGCGGTCACCGTGAATAGCGGCGCAACCTTGGGCGGCACCGGCACGATCACAGGGGATGTGAACGTGGCCGGCATGTTCGCACCGGGCGCTTCGATCGGGGTCTTGATGGTGGGCGGGGACGTGTCCCTAGCCGACGACTCGGCTTTCGCCTACGAAATGGATTCCAGCTTGGACAAAACCCTAGCGGGCGACCTCCTGATTATCGAGGGCGGCGGCGGCGGCACCAACTCGCTTGCCATTGGAACCCATGTGGCCCTCACCCTAACCGATCTGGCGGCCGGCAAGTTTGCCGCCAACACCACCTTGTCATTGATCCAATACGCAGGGCAGTGGAACAGCGGGTTCTTCACCTACGGGGCTAACGAGTTAACCAATGGCGAGGCATTCGCCGACAGTTATGGCAACAAGTGGACGATCCGCTATGATGCCAGTGGTGCCGGCGATAACTTCAGCACCCAGCTCGATGACAGTCATTTCATCACGCTGAGCAACATCTCGGCCATCCCCGAGCCCGGCAGTTTGCTGGGCCTCGCCGGACTGTTGTCCTCCGCCATGTTCCTGCGCAGCCGCCGCAAGCGCGTGGCGTGAGCGTCAATGCGGGGCACGGACGGGCCATCGGCCCAGACGCATTCTCACGAATGCGCCTACGAGCGTAAGCGCCGCGCGGCAGCACTCTTCGGTGTATGATCAGGAGGGTGCCGAAGTGGGTGGATGGGCACTTAAATCAGCTAGGCTTGGCGTCAATGCCAATTCATCAGGGCATCTTTGCGCAGCATCACAAACGCCTTTCCAATCATCATTGTCTTCGATGAGCAAGTCCACAGGTTGAGAGTCAAACGGTATTATTTTCGCCATGTCATCGGCGACATCGAGGAAATCCCGAATGGATGCTAACTCTTTAGGAGTGAAATGCTTGGATAGCACAGCGGAACCCAATACGACTTGAGCAGTATTCGCCGCCGACTCCAAGATTTCATCAAGCAACACGTATTCATCCTTGGTCGCACCAATACAAAATCGCCTTTGATATTCGATGGAAGCTAGTCGACCAAGGTGAATTCTTATCTGATTTTTCATAGGTTTTAAGGAGCGTTTGGATTACCAAACAGGGCGGTGGCCCGCACGATCCCCAAGATCGGCTGCGAGGATGACGATGAGATTATTGCGGACACCACGCTGGTGGCGGCACGCATGATGGACAGTGCTGAAAAGGCCGGCCAGAAGTTCAGTGGTGGCAACATCGCGTATTACGCGGCGCGCGCCGCTCGCAGTGGACGCCGCAGCTATTACAGCGGTCGTTGCGACGTCATGAGCCCCGGCTGTCAGATTGCCGGCAAGGCGCGGCATGAGTCGCTGGACGACGAGATCGAGTTCGAGACCGGCGAACCCGGCGTCCTGCATGATGTCATCGCGCCATTTGGTACTGACGCCCGTGAATGTGACCCGGCTGAGGAGGCCGCCCGCAACCTTGATTGGCAATCGTTCCTTGCTGCCCACCCACCGCGCCACCGTCTGGCGATCTTGGTGCTCGTGGATGGCGGCACGATGCGCGAGGCAGGCAAGCTCTTTGGCATTGGTGACAGTGCCGCCGCCAACCTCAAGCGGCGCATTGCTTCGGACCTCATTGAGTTCTTCGGGCTCGATGTGATCCGGCGTCTCCTTGACGGCTGCCGCCCCGGTTGGGAATCCGACCTGCGCCAGTCACGCGAGCGCCACCTGTGCCACGTCAGCGCCGGGCGTGAGGCCGCGGTGTGCGTGCCGTGCTGATAGTGACAAGCCCCACCCCAACCGCATCACCTGGCCGCCACGGACCCGACATCCGTGGCGGCCTGCTTGCCTGTGTTGCTGCATCGACCATGGACCAGGCAGAGCCGTGACCTGAATTGACGTTGACCCACACCTATCCGTCTCTATCCGGGGGCGGGCGGGGTGTGGATGTTTTTAGCTGGGGGGGGAGCAGGCTGTTGGGTGCTATGTGTGCTGCGGT
>JBILFE010000359.1:0-4659 GCA_044351705.1 Luteolibacter sp.
CGAGCAGGGTGGCAAGGGCGATGGCGAGGCGGCGTGAACCGGTGCGGACGAGGCGGATCGTAGATTTTGTTTTCATGGGGGAGATAGAGTTAGAGGTTATTAGTTATGGGTTATTGGGGAAGAGGAAGAGGAGGAGAGTTAGAGATTTCAGATTGCGGATTTCAGATTTTAGATTTTAGATTTTAGAGGTCGGTTTTACGCACGGGCACGATGGGTCACCCGGTCATACTTTGGGGTGAAAACTGGACCCGCCCGCCCCCGGCGACAAGAAAAAAAAATTTTTTTTAGACAATTGATGTCAGGATCAAGGATTTCGCTAAAAAAACGGGGGCCACAAAATTCGGGATGAGGTGCAAAAATCCTGGCCAACCGGGCCTTGGCTGAGACTTGGAATTTCACAATGTGAAGAGGGATTTCGTAATTAGTACGCAGAGTCAAGGAACACCCGGCAAAATCCCCTTGCGCGGCGCAGCGGCAAGCCCTAGATCTCATTGCGTCAGGCGGCCCCGCAAGATTGTAACCCATCCGCCGCACTGCTTTTCCGCCCCCAGATTTTGCCATGCACAGCAACCCAACCAGCGATCCGGCATCGGAGCCAGCGGAGATGCCGGTGGTTTCCTCACGGCGCAAGGTCGGGTTCCGGCTGATCGCGGTGGGTCTGGTGCTGGCGCTCGGTTGGGGCATCCCGGAAATGATCGTGCGCATCAGCAAGCCGCCGCTGGAGGCCTTCCGGGCGATCGCGTTCGGCGGGGACCCCAACTCGGACAAGTTGTTCATGAAGCACTGGCGGCTGCACTGGAAGCTGCGGCCAGCCGTGGAAACCCCATTTCTGGGAGTGACGGTGCACACCAACCGCGAAGGATTCCGCGGCGACGAACCGGTGGCGGGCCGCCGCGTGCTGCTGTGCCTGGGAGACTCGACGACGTTTGGTTGGCGCGTGGAAGGCCCCGACGCGTATCCGGCAAAACTCCAAACCCGTCTCAATGGTGCCGCCAACCCGGCCTGGACGGTCATCAATGCGGGGGTGCCGGGGTACAGCTCGTTCCAACTGCGTTTGCTCGCGGAGCAACTCGTGCCGCGCTGGAAACCCGAGGTGGTCGTCATCTGCGTGGGCAACAACGAGGCCTGGCCGGCGGACCGTTCCGACCGCCAGATCGATGCCGAGCGCACCGTGTCGGGCCGCTTGGTGGCAGGACTCTCGGCGAGCCGGGCGTTGCTGTGGGCGTCTGAAAAGCTGCGTGGTGAAAAGCCGCGACCCTTCATTGCCCCGTCCTTGGACAAGGCGGTGCCGCGGGTGAGCCGCGAGGAATTCGGTGACAACCTGCGCCACATCGTGACGCTGGCGCGGGCCGCCAATGCGAGGGTGGTGTTGGTGAGTCCGCCGGTAAATTTGTATTTTGCGCCGCAGCGGTTCCAACAATTCAGCGGTTGGGAAAAATGGCAGGCGTTCTTCGCGGAGGTCATGGAGTTGAGCAAAACGGGCACACCCCAACAATTGTTAGCCAAGGTCGATGCCGCCGTCGAGGCCAACCCGGAGTCCTTTTACGCGTTGTGGATCAAGGGCCTGGTGGTCAGCGACCGCGACCCGGCAGGCGGGCGTGAATTGTTGGAACAAGCGATCGAGCAGCATGCCTTCCCCGAGAACTGCAAGCGCTCGTATCGGCAAGTCATCGCGCAGGTGGCCGCAGAACAGAAAACGCGCTTTCTCGACGTCAACGGCTTGTTCCTCGAGCGGGCCAAAGGGCCGATTCCCGCCGCACTTTATCTCGATTGGTGTCATCCGACGCCGCAGGGCCATGATTTCATGGCGGAGGAATTGGCCCGAATGATTGCGGCCGGGGACAGTCACTAACTCATCTGATGGATCACGCAATCATACCGGCCGGCTGCCTCGGGGTTGTGATGCCGGCATTCAACGAGGAGAACACCCTGCGCCGCATCGTCGGGCGGGTGTTGGCGCGCCCGGAGGTCGGCGAGCTCGTTATGATCGATGATTGTTCGGCAGACCGGACGTGGGAGCTGATGCAGCAACTGGCCGCCACCGACCCGCGCATCCGCATTTTCAGGCATGCCACCAACCTGGGCAAGGGTGCCGCGATCCGGACCGGCTTCGCACAAGTGGTGTCGGACTTTGTGATCATTCAGGACGCGGACTTGGAATACGACCCGGACGAATATCCCAAGTTGTTGCTGCCGGTCTTGGCGGGCGAGGCCGATGTCGTGTTCGGCTCGCGCTTTGCATCCGCAGGGCGGCGCAGTGGCTCGGGGGTGTGGCACTCCGCCGCCAACCGATTTCTAACATGGCTGTCGAACCGCTGCACCGGCCTCCATCTAACGGACATGGAAACCTGCTACAAGCTGTTCCGGCGGGAGGTGCTCAGCCACATCAGCATCCAAGAGGATTCCTTTGCCATCGAACCGGAGTTGGTCGCCAAGATCGCCCACCTCAAGGTGCCGGTGCGTGAGGTCGCCATTTCCTATGCCGGGCGCAGCGGCGCGGAAGGCAAGAAAATCGGCTGGAGGGACGGCTTGCAAGCGGTCGGCTGCATCCTCAAGTACCGTGGAGGTGATCCGGATGATTCCTCCGAGGCGGAAAATGGCAGGGAGCCGCCGGCCTCATTCTCCCCATCGACACCTAACACCTTATGGTTGTTTTCGGCGCTGCTGGTTGCGGCGGTGCTGGTGGCCTATCTGCCGGCATGGCATGGCGGCTTCGTCTGGGATGACGACGCCCACGTGACCCGGCTTGACATGCGTTCGTGGCAGGGATTGCAGCGGATCTGGTTCGATCTGGGAGCCACGCAGCAATACTATCCGCTGGTGCACAGCGCCTTCTGGCTGCAACACCGGCTGTGGGGCGATGCCACCACCGGATACCACCTTGTCAATTTGTTGCTGCACGGCTGGGCGGCGGTTCTGGTGGCTCTGGTCCTGCGTCGCTTGGCGGTTCCCGGTGCATGCCTCGCCGCGCTCGTGTTTGCGCTGCACCCGGTGCATGTGGAATCGGTGGCGTGGATCACGGAGTTGAAAAACACCCTCTCGGCGGTGCTCTATCTATCAGCGATGCTGTGCTACTTGCGCTTTGACCTCAACCGGGCGCGGCGCTGGTATGCCGCCGCCCTGGGTTTGTTCCTGTTGGCGTTGCTGAGCAAAACCGTGACGGCCTCACTGCCAGCGGCGCTGCTGGTCATCTTCTGGTGGCGGCGGGGACGCCTCGGCTGGCGCGGCGACGTGCTGCCGTTGGCACCGTTCTTTGTGTTAGGCGCGGTGGCCGGGCTCTTCACCGCCTGGGTGGAACGCACGTTCATCGGCGCGGAGGGTGCCGAATTCCAGTTCTCGCTCGTCGAGCGTGGCCTGATTGCCGGACGCGTGGTCTGGTTTTACCTCGCCAAGCTGCTGTGGCCAGCCGACCTGATCTTCATCTATCCACGCTGGCAAATCAGCCAGTTGGTGGGGTGGCAATACCTGTTTCCCCTCGCCGCGATCGGCCTGTTAGTTGGCCTGTGGTTGCTGCGGAAGCGCACGCGGGCACCGTTGGCGGCCATGTTGTTTTTCGGTGGCACCCTTTTTCCCGTGATGGGATTTTTCAACGTCTATCCCTTCCGCTATTCGTTCGTGGCGGATCATTTCCAGTACCTGGCCAGCCTCGGGATCATCAGCTTGTGCTGCGCCGGGGCGGCTGGATTGTTAGACCGCTGGCGCTTTCGCTCAGGCCGGGCGCAGGTCGTGTTAGGATGCGTCCTCGTCGGCTTGCTCGGCACCCTGACCTGGCGGCAATGCGGCCAATACGCCGATTCGGCAACCCTCTACCGCGAAACCATCCGCCGCAATCCGGGTTGCTGGCTGGCCCACAACAACCTGGGCAACGACTTGAACGGGCTGGGGCGTCCCGAGGAGGCCATCCCGCATTTCGAGGAGACCGTGCGACTCAAGCCGGACTACCCCAACGGCCATAACAATTGGGGCAACTCGCTCCAGGCGCTCGGGCGCATCGAGGAATCCATCGAGCGCTATCAGGAGGCTCTCCGGCTCAAGCCGGACTACCCCGAGGCCCACAACAACCTGGGCGGATCACTCCAGGCGTTGGGGCGGCCGCAAGACGCCATCCCCCACTATCAGGAAGCCCTGCGCATCAAGCCGAACTACGCCGAGGCCCACAACAACTGGGCCAACGCCCTAACCACATTGGGGCGCCCCAACGAGGCGCTGGCGCACTGCGAGGCGGCGGTGCGGATCAAACCGGATTACGCGGAGGCCCACAACAACTGGGCCAACGCGCTCAATGCGTTGAAGTACCCGCGGGAGGCGGCGCAACATTGTATTGAGGCATTGCGGATCCAACCGGATTACCTTGAAGCCCACCTCAACCTCGGCAATGCCCTCAACGCCACGGGACGACCACAACAGGCCGTCACCCACTACGAGGCGGCCCTGCGACTCAAACCGGATTTGCCGGAAGCCCACAACAACCTGGCCAACGCACTCAATGCCCTGAAGCGCTATGCGGAGGCGATTACCCATTGCGAGGAGGCACTGCGACTCCGCCCGAATTACGTCGCCGCCCATCTCAACTGCGCCAACGCGCTGAAGGCGCTCGGTCGCAACGGCGAGGCAAACCAACATTTCCAAGAGGCGCGGCGCTTGACGCCCCGGGCGGCG
>JBILFE010000360.1:0-4655 GCA_044351705.1 Luteolibacter sp.
CTCAAAGGCACCGAAATCGGCTGGTCGCGCGGCGATGAGATTCCCATCGCCGAATACGACAACCTCCACAAGCAATTCAATCCCGCAAAATTTGATGCCGAGGCGTGGGCGCTGACCGCCAAGGCCGCGGGGATGAAGTACCTGATACTCACCACCAAGCATCACGACGGCTTCTGCCTGTGGGACACCAAGGCCACCGATTTCAACATCATGGCCACGCCGTTTCATCGTGATGTGGTCAAGGAATTGAGCGCCGCCTGTAAAAAACACGGCATCGCCTTCGGTACCTATTACTCAACCTGTGACTGGCATCATCCGGCCTATCCGCTAGGCAGCCCCGGCGGCAGAAGCCACAAACCCAATCCGGATCTCAAAGCCTATGATGCCTATCTGCGCCAGCAGGTCACCGAACTTGTCAAAAACTACGGTCCGTTGAGTGCGCTCTGGTTTGATGTGCCGCAGGTGTACGGGCGCGACTTTGGCATTCCCATGGTCAAGGCGTTGCGTCAACTCCAACCGGATCTCATGATTAACAACCGCGCCTACAACGCGGGAGTCGGTGGCGACGGCGTCAGCCAAAACAACAAGGTCGGCGACTTCGACACGCCCGAGCAAACGATCGGCGGTTTCCAAATCGACCGCCCCTGGGAAACCTGCATGACCCTCTGCAACCAATGGGCGTGGAAACCCAACGATGCCATGAAGCCGATCGAACAATGTCTGCGCACGCTCGTTCTAACAATCGGCGGCGACGGCAACCTCCTCTTCAACGTCGGCCCGATGCCGGATGGCCGCATCGAGGAACGGCAGGTAACGCGCCTCAAGGAGATGGGCGAGTGGGTTCAGGAGCATGCCGAAGCCATTTACGGCACGCGGGGCGGCCCCTTCAAACCCAGCCATGGCTTGGCGGCCACCCGCAAGGGCAACGCGATCTATCTGTTTGTCATGAAGGAGGCGCCGGAAACCCTGGTGCTGCCGCCACTCCCGCGGGTGATCAAGTCCGCCACCATCATGGGCGGCGGCGCGGCGGATCTCAAACCCGCTGCGGACAAGCTCACGCTGAGTCTCCCCACCGCATCCCGCCGCCCCCCGATCACCGTGGTCAAGTTGGAGTTGGACGCTTCCGCCATGGATATACCGGCAGTGGATCTAGCAAAATGAACGGTACCTCGGGGAGTGCCGGCGTCCCGCCCACTACGGTTAGTGTAGGAATGTCGAACGAGAGAAGACAGAAAGGCGGCGGGCAGAATGCCAGCGCCACGGTGGTCCGGCCATTCTGCCCGGAGTCTTTATTGCCTACCCATAAGCAAAAACTGACAATATGGGGAGTCCCGCCGGTGTGCCGCGCCGCCTGCGTCATGGCTCTGGCATACCTATGCGTTGCCAGCGCGGCCCCGGTGCCGCCGGACATGCCGCAGCCGCCCGCTGTATTGAAAGCGATGGGCATTGACAAGCTCATCATGGTCCAGCGCCGGCCGCTGAATCCGAGCCACGTCTACACCTATCATGTCGAAGGCTTGGCGGCCGGCGGCGGGCTCTACACACTGGCTCTTGGCGACGCGAAACCGACTTGTCTGGTCGAGTCGCCCAATGGGGTGATCCTGGACTGCCAGGTCTCCTACGATGGCAAGCAGGTGCTTTTCAGTTGGAAACGCACGATGCAGGAGCCGTTCAAGATCTGGCGCGTCAATGCGGATGGCGGCGGCCTGGCCTGTGTGATCGACCACGAATCCAACAACATGAACGCCTGCTGGCTGCCGGATGGCGGCATCGCGTTCTTGTCAGACCGCAAGCCCGCCTTTGCGTATTGTTGGACCAGCACCTCGCCGGTGTTGTTTCGCGCGGACGGCAACGGTGAGCACCTCACCAAGCTCTCGGCCAATTATCTATCCGACTTCACGCCCTCCATCATGGAGGACGGGCGCATCCTCTACAGCCGCTGGGAGTACGTGGACCGGCCGGCGATTCCGATCCAATCGCTGTGGGCAATCAACCCCGATGGCAGCTCGCTGGCCGGGGTGTTTGGCAACCGCGTGCTGTGTCCCGCCACCTTCATGGAAGCCCGCGACATTCCCGGGCTGCCAGGCAGGATCCTTTGCGTGATGACCAGCCACAACGGCCCGTGCCGCGGCGCCATCGGCTTGCTCGATCTATCAAAAGGCGGCAACGCCCGGGAAGCGATCCGCAACCTGACGCCGGATGTGGCGGTCGGGCGGGTGGATGATGCCGGCGCGGGCAACTCGCTGCGCGGGCCCTACGAGAGCCCGGTGCCTCTGGATGCAAGTTTCTATCTGGTGTCGCGCGCGGGACGGATATTGTTGCGCGACTATGCCGGCACGCTCAACGCCACGGTGTGTGAGCCCGACCAAGGCCTGGGGTTTTACTCGGCGCAGCCGCTGCGCAGCCGCCCGCTGCCCCGCTCGACGCAAGCGCCGCGAATGGATCCTACCGCTGATGCCTGGGCCACCGTGGTCATGCACAATGTGACGCTGGGTCTGGGTGACTCGGTCAAGCCTGGCGAGATCAAGCGTATCGCCGTGGTCCAGGAAATGGAAAAGGACATCCGCTCGTTGGTCAACCAACGCCAGTTCGGCTTCCAGTTTCCGGTGGTCTCCTGCGGCGCGACCTACGCGCCCAAGCGGGTTTGGGGCTTTGCCGAGGTCGAGACTGACGGGTCGGCACATTTCAAGGTTCCCTCCGGGGTGCCGCTGTATTTCCTGCCGCTCGACGCCGACGGTCGCGCCGTGCAGCGGATGCGCACCTTCACCCACTTCATGCCGGGCGAGCGTCAGAGCTGCATCGGCTGCCATGCGGACCGCAATTACGTGTCGCCTGCCAGCACCCGCGGCGGTCTCTCCATTGCGGCCGCACGCCCGGTGCAGGACTTGACTGAGCCAGACTGGGGCCGCCGCGAGGGTTTCAGTTTCGCCCGCGTGGTGCAGCCGGTGCTGGATGCGCGCTGCGTGCGGTGTCACGACGACACATCGACCCTCGACCTCAGCGGCGACCGCACCGACTACTTCAACGTGGCCTATGAGAATCTGGCACGCCGCGGCACCCAGGCGGAACACGGCGGCGATGCGCAGGGTGGCATGAACGGCTTTGGAAAAAATCCTTACACGTCATGGATCCCGACTTTCAACGGGTGCGAGTCTAACATTTCCAAAGTGGCGCCCAAGACCTGGGGCTCGCCGGTCAGCCGCTTGGCGGAGGTCGTGATCTCCGGCCACCCGGATGTCAATGGCAAGCAGCGGATTGCCCTGAATGCCAGCGAACGCCTGCGGATATTGATGTGGATTGATCTCAATGTGCCGTTCTATGGCACCTCGCAGTCGCGCCAACCGGGGTTGCGCGGTTGCCGCCAAATCCTGCCTAACAACCTGGATGCGGTGTTGAAGGACGTCGCGGCGAGGCGCGGCATCCAACTCCCCAAAACATTCTATGTGCGGCTCGACCATCCCGAAAAAAACCCGTTCCTGGCAGTGCCGCTGGCCAAGGGCGAATTTGCATCGGAGACCGACCCTGACTATCAGCGGATTCTAGCCTGTTTTTCCGGGGTGCAGGAGGCGCTCGCCCAACGCAATGACGTGGACTACCGCACGGTCGTGCAGGCGTGCGGGAGTCCGTGAGCATCCTTCGACACTTCGCCCTTGTCAGAGCCCGCTTGGATATGCTTGAATCGTTTCCGCTCCAACCATGAACCACGTCGAACGCTTCCGTGCCGTTATCAACTTCCAACCCGTCGACCGCCTGCCACGCTGGGAATGGGCGATGTGGTGGGATCAAACCATCGCCCGTTGGCATGGCGAAGGGTTGCCACACAACCTGAAATTCAACCAGGTTTTCGACATTGCCCAGCACTTCGGTCTCGATCCCTATCAACAGTATTGGTTCAGCACCACCGACGCCACCATTGAGGCCACCCAGCATCACGTCGAAGGCATGGTCTCAACCATGGACGACTACCTGCGCATCCGGCCGCAATTGTTTCCCGACCATGGCGAGTCGATCGCCGGCATGGCGGCATGGGCCGCCCGCCAACAGCGCGGCGAGGCGGTGGTGTGGTCCACTATCGAGGGGTTTTTCTGGTTCCCTCGCACTCTCATGGGTTTTGAAAAAATGATGTACGCCTATGTTGATGAACCGGAGTTGCTGCACCTGATCAACCGCGATTTGTTGGATTTCAACTTCCGTTTGCTAGACCGGATGTTTGACGTGTGCGTGCCGACTTTCATGACCATCGCCGAGGATATGAGCTACAACAACGGGCCGATGATCTCGCAGCGGACGTTTGAGGAATTTGTGGCGCCTTACTATCGGGAGTTGATGCCACGCCTGCAGGAGCGCGGCATCCCGCTGTTCATGGACACCGACGGTGATGTCACCTTGCTGGTGCCTTGGCTCAAGGCGCTCGGCGTGCAGGGCGTGCTGCCGTTAGAGCGGCAGGCGGGCGTGGACGGCTTGAAATTGCGCCAGCAGTTCCCGGACCTCCTGATGGTCGGTCATTTCGACAAGATGACCATGCCGCACGGTGAGGCTGCGATGCGCGCCGAGTTCGAGCGCCTGGTGCCCCTCATGCGCTCCGGCGGCTTCATACCCAGCGTCGACCACCAAACCCCGCCGGGCGTCTCTCTCGACAACTACCGGATCTATCT
>JBILFE010000519.1:0-3513 GCA_044351705.1 Luteolibacter sp.
CCGCAGCCTTCTTCATGCCTTTTCTAACCACCTTCACTTCCAGGCGCCCCGCGGCATTTCTAACTTCCTCCAACTTTTCCTCGCCCTCATCCAACAACAGCATCCGGTAGTCTTTCGACACCTTGCCAGCCCAGTGCCGCGCGTCCGTCGCGTATCCCTTGTGGGCCATGAGCGCCCGCACCAGCCCGGCCCGTGCCTTCTTGCCATTGCCTCTGGGCCCGCCGCCCATTGCCTCGCCGTAACTGCTCCAGCGGTACTCCGACGGATCCGCTACCATCCCCGCTCTAACCGGGTTGAGATCGATGTAGGCCGCCATCGTCCGCGATGCCATCCCATCCTCCACCAGCACGCTCTTGAACCGCGACTCCCACAACGTGCCAACCCGCTCGTGCTTCGCATTGAACCACCGCGAGAACCGCTGCAGCAGCGCCTTCATGTACTCCCCCAAATCGTGCATCCGATAGGTATAACTCGCGTGCAAGTCCTTGGCTGCCGCCTCTCCGCCCGCGCCCAATTTCCGGTACTCCGCCAAGCGCTTTGCCACCACCGCCACTTCCGCCTCGTTGCCACCGGCCCTCAACCGCGCCAACAATTGCTCATCGGAAAATCCGCCCACCGGTAGCGGCGGCACTTCCAGCAGCAAATGCACGTGGTTGCTCATCAGGCAATACGCCAGCACCCCGCACCCCGAAAAGTTCTCCTGCATCCGCATGAACATCCGAAACTTCTCCTTGTCCTCCTTCTCAAACGCAAACCGCCGATCCACCACCCGCGTCACACAGTGATAGATCACCGGCTTCTCCGTCGAATCCTTCCACGGCGCCAGCCAGCGCGTTCCTTTACTGTGGTTTCTGTGCTCCTTCATAGTCTTCATGCACCACCCTACACGCCTTCTCCGACCACGCAACGCTTTCTTTTATTATTCGTCTGTGGCCTTATAATGCATCTGTGGCCTTATAATGATTATCCAGGTCACTTTGACGCGAGTTGACTCCAGAGGCACCGCGGCAAGCCCCCGGTGAGTGCGCGACATTCCGGTGGTCCGATCGGTCCAGCGGAATGTCGCGATGACTCACACAGATGACCGCACAGGGGACGGTGCGGAATACTACTATTCAGCCAGCACGTCGAGCGGCGGGCCTTTGAGGCGGCCCTGGCCGTAGGGACCGTCGCCGCGGCCGGGGTCTTCGCCGATGTCCTCGGCGACCATGACGCGGCGGACCAATTCCTTGTAGATGATGCCCGTGTCACCGAAGGATTTCATCCAAGCCAGCGTTTGTGCGTGGAGTTTTTGGCGCAACGCCTGCTGCTCGGGTTTATCGAACAGGTTGGTGAGCTCGCGCGGGTCTGAGGCGTGGTCGTAGAGACAGGCATAATGCTTCCAGCCGACGTATTTGGCATAGTCGTCGAGTTCGCCGCCGGGCAGTTCAAACGCATAGGTGTGTTGGCGTGTGTAAACGCCGCGCCAGTTGCCCGCAAAGTAGAACAGCGGGATGGATTCCACCGCGTTGTCGTCGGCACCGCGAATGGCCCCCGCCAGGTTTTTACCCTGACAGGTTTTTGGGGCCGCGACCCCCAGCATATCTAACAGCGTAGGCATGAAGTCCAGCGTTCCAAACAGCAAGTCACTGACCCGCGGCTGAAGCCGGCCCGGCCAACGGATGAGCAATGGCACGCGAATCGATTCGATTTCCGGCACGCCCTTGTTGCCGGGCCACCCGTGCGACATCAGCGAATCGCCATGGTCCGAGGTGTAGACGACAATCGTGTTGTCGGCCAAGCCTTGGGATTCAAGCTCCTGCATCAGCGCTCCGAACGCATTATCCAAACTGGTGCACATCGCCATGTGGCCCTGATACATGCTGCGGTGGCGCGGGGTGTCGGCGACGTTGGAGCGCAGGGTGAGTTTGTTAGTGTCGTAGAGTTTGAGTAATTCGGGAGGGGCATTGTAGCCGGCGTGGGCCTGGCCCCAGTTGTGCGGCGCGTGCCACGACAGGAACAGCGCAAACGGCTCGGCCGCGTGATCCTTGACAAATCCGATGGCTTGACGGGTTTGCGCCGCGGGTTCCCAGTCGCCGTATAGCTGACGCTTGCCCTGCGCGTCCCAGTAATAGGCGCTGCGGGCGTCGAATTGCAGCGTACAGTTGTTAGATAGAAACTCGTGGTCGAAGCCATAGCGGAACGGGCCGGGCGGGATGGGCCGGTTGCGGTCGCCGCCAAACAAGTGCCACTTGCCGAAATAGCCGAGGCGATAGCCGGCGTCGCGCAGGACTTCGGCGAAGTAGCGGCCTTGGCCGGGAACGATGCGCACGTCGTTTTTGAAGCCGCCGCTGCGCAGCGGGTGTTGGCCGGTTAGGAGGATGCCGCGGTAGGGTGTGCAGACCGGCTGATTGGAGATGCAGTGATTGAAGCGGACGCCTTGCGCGGCGAACGCGTCGATGTTGGGCGTCTTGATTTCCTTGTTGCCGTAGCAACCGAGCATATCGGATGATTGCTGGTCACTGAACACAAACACCAGATTGGGCCGTTTCTGCACCACCGTGGTGGCTTGGGTGAGCGGCGGTTGCGGCGCTGGGGTGGCACCTGTGTTGCCTGGCGCCGGTTGGGCCGCTGACACACTCAAGGTCAAGCCGCAGCAGGCAAACAAAAGTTGAGAGGTCAGTTTAAGGGACGATCCGCGCATGGAGACAGGTTGCCTTAATGGCGCACGATGCGCAAGTGCAAGAAGCGTTGGGAAGGGTTGCCGGTGTTGAGGGGGACGCGGGCGCGGACGGTTTCGATGGCGCCTGGAACCAGCACTTCAAGCGCGACTGGCGACCAAGTGCCGAGGTTGTCGGAGAACTCGGCGGCGTAGGAGATACCTGGCAGATTGGCGGGACGGGTGAAGACGATCGAGAGTCCGTTAGAGTCGTGAGTGGGGGTCAGCGGCGGAGTGGGGTGGCGGGGATCCGAGCCCAGGGCATACTCGACGAGGTTGACCAGCTCGTCGGCATCGGGGTCGGCGGCGTCGGCGGCCAGACCCTCGATTTGATCGTCCACGGTGAAATACGCAGTGGTCCAGGCGGCGAAGTCATTGGTGGCTGGGGCGATGACCATGGTGGCGGTGGCCACGCCTATATAGTTCGGATCATTGATGGTGGCGGTGACCGGGTAGGAACCGGCGAGGGAAGGCGGCGAGCTGCCGCCATCGTAGGTGACAATGACCGCGAGTCCATCCGGGATGGTGGTGGCGGTGATGGTTTGGGGGGACCCGGTATAGGTATGGGTGAGGTCAGCCAGCAGGATGGTGGCGGCAGCCTTCTCAATCGTGAGCGTGGCAGACGTCGTGGGTTGGTAGTTAGGATCGTCGATGGTGGCGAGGATCGCGTAGGATCCGGCATCAACAGGCGGCGAGGCCAAGCCGTTGTAGGTGATGGAAACCGGGAGACCCTCCGGGACAGTAGCTGCGGTTGTCACGGGTTTCGGCATGCCGTCATAAACCTGTGTGAGACCGACCAGTTCGAGTGGAGCCTT
>JBILFE010000361.1:0-4642 GCA_044351705.1 Luteolibacter sp.
AAACAAGCCAGCCTGCGTGTCATCCAGCAACTCCTGAGGCGCATTGGCATCCAGGTCACGCAGAAGACCGTAGGCAAGTCCCTGTCACGCTGGTTGCCCATTCTCGGCCCCATCCTCATCGGCGGCTATTCGCTGATGGACACCCGGACCGTCGGCAAGACCGCCATCGACACTTTCAGCCGCCAGATCGAAATCGAGTCGGGGGACGTGACAGATGCGGGCGGCACTATGGAAGCCGGTTGAGAGCGCGCAAGACGTGCCACGTACTATGCCTTCTCCAACATCTTCTCCGCCTTGCTGATGGTCGTGGCCGTGTGCTTGCCATTGACCAGCTTGGCACCTTCGAGGGCAGCTTTCAACCCGGCCAGCGCACACTGGGCGGCGGCGAACGACTTCTTCTCATCGCCGTACTTCTTGTCGGAGAAATACTTGGTGAACGTGGTTCCTTTGCTGCCGAGGGATAGACGCCAGCCTTGGAAGGCGGCGGTTTCATAGGTCATGCGGGTCAGGTTCTTGATCGATTTCATGGGGGTTGGGGGATGTGTCTCGCGAGATAACTATCTGTTTTTCTGTGGGATACAAGCATGTTTTGATGGATATTGACCCGCCGTCGGCTGAAAGCCTGAAGCGACGCTGCATGGCGACAGGCGGTGGCGGTTCCGGCTCGCCATAAGGCACGACGGAATATTTTTCGGATTGCTTGGGGATTATGTTGACGGTTTCCGGGAATCCGTGATAGGAACCGAGTGTTATCAGTTAGGTGGCCCGCCGCTTCAACCCGTACCCCTCACACCAATGCTCCCGCGAATTCTCTGCGCCCTCCTCATCAGTCACGGCTTGCTTGCTGCACAGGAGGCACCAGTGGCTTCCTCACCGGTGCAGCTCACAGCCCCAAGCGTGACGGAGACAACCCTGGCCCTGCCCGACGACGGGTCAGCAGATTCACTGGCCACCGCCTGCATTCTGGGCGATCTGCCGGACGGCACCCCACCACCACCGCAGCCGCCGAAACCCGTCTTTGTTGTCCACACAAAAGACATCCTCACCGCCACCACGCACCAGCAAGGCGGAAGATCCATCACTATTCGCAGGATCAAGCCCATCGCGCTGCCACCTCCGCCCGATCCCGCGCCGGTTCTTGCCGAATCCACGCTAACGGAAGAGCCGGACGAAATAGGCGTGCCTCGTCCCGAATGGGATTTCCTGTTTTTGGGGGCCACGGTCTATCGGTCTAAGGGTTCCCCGCCGCGCACGCTGGTCAGTTACAACCTTGGGAACAATGGCAATGTGACCTTCTGGTCGTCAGCAGACTTCGGCCTGCTATCCGGTTTTGGCGAGTTCGCCGCCGCCAGCGGCCATAAATACAGCCTGATCATGGCTTGGGGCTATGAGGATATTGACGGCAGCATGGCTGATTTTCAAGCATCCAGCGACCGCCCGTATGAGGCTCCTCTCATGCCGCTGTTTCCTGATGGGAAAGCCACCTTCTCGATCACTGGCGACCCACCCGACGACCCGGAAATTCTCGCGCCCATCCAAGCCCTCCACGACATCTACAACAATGAGTTTGTCCGACTGAAGGCCGCCTATGAAGGCCGCGAGAGTGCCCAACTTCAACGCGAGGCGGAACTCAAGGCCAACCCGCCCCGTCCAAAGAACATCACACTCAACTACTGGCGCACTGAAAGGCCAGCCCCTGCGAAAGGAGGTGCCAAGTGAAACAAGTTCTTGCCATAGGCTCCCTGCTTGGACTCAGCACATTTTGCGCCCACGCCATCCTCGACACCAACGAGAATGAGCTGAGCGACGTCTGGGAAAGAGCCTATAACAACGGTGAGCTTTTCGTTACCTCCTTTGACCCACAGGTCGATTCTGACTCTGACGGTTGGACCAATGCGCTGGAAGCCATCGCTGGCACCGACCCATTCGATGCGAACTCGTCCGACGGTTTTGTGCGCCCGGTATTGTCCCACATTTCCGCCGTTCTGGGCGACATCGACGAGAGCGGGGTTCCCGAGATCGTTACTCCCGATGCTTTCACCCTCACCTGGCAGACGATTGCCGGTAAACAATACGGCCTGCTCTACTCCCCTGATCTCATCGAATGGCTCGCTATCGAACCGACATTCATCGGCAACGGCTCCGAGTTGGAATATGGCATCCCATTCCCCGACTCCGACAAACTTTTCTGGCGGGTCACGATAGAGGATGTCGATAGTGATGGAGACGACCTGACGGACGCCGAGGAATGCGCCCTTGGCACCAACCCGCTCCTCGCGGACACCGACGGTGACGGGTGGAGTGATCGCGTTGAAATTACCAACGGCACGTCATCGACGAATCCCGATACCGACGGGGATGGGATTCCAGACAACATCGACGGGGACAACGCCCTGATTGTGAATCAATCGGATTTCAGCGCCTCGTCACTGCTAGTCATCAGCCCGCAACAATGAGTTCGGATTGTCGTCACGTTCCATCCCATCACCCAACAAGCCATGCCATCCTTTCAATCCTGTTGCCGGACCGGCCTGGCTGTGACGTGCATGCTCTTGCCAGCTTCCGCGTTGGCAGCGGACGAAGACAGCGCTCCCGCAGCAACCGGCGAGACGAGTGAAAGTCCCATTCAGCGCTGGCAGGACGCCAAGTTCGGGATGTTCGTGCATTGGGGAGTCTATGCGGTCCCGGCTGGCGTCCACAACGGCAAGCCGGTGCGCCATCTTGGGGAATGGATCATGCATCACGCCCGCATTCCCAAGGCTGACTATGCGAAGTATGCCAGCAGCCTTGCTCCAGACGGATACGACCCCGCCGTCTGGGTTGGCCTCGCGCGGGATGCCGGCATGAAGTATATGGTGGTGACCGCCAAGCATCACGACGGGTTCGCGCTTTTCGATTCAAAAGTCAGTGAATGGAATGCAGTTGCCGCCACGTCCCGGAAACAGGACCTGCTAATGTCGATTGTCCAGGAATGCCGGAACCAGCGGATGCCACTCGGATTCCATTACTCACAGGCGCTGGATTGGTGGCATCCGGGTGGGGCAAAATGTGGCGAGCCATGGGACGAGTCGCAAAAGGGATCATTCGATGCCTATCTCGCGCAGATAGTGGTGCCGCAAATCAAGGAGTTGCTCACCAATTACGGACCGGTTGCCAACATTTTCTTCGACACGCCAGTGGAAATGAACGCGCAGCGGGCAGCGGCGATCATGGCGGTTTTGCCGCCATCCACCCTGACCAACGACCGCCTCTACGGGGGCTCGCTCGGCACTTACAAGAGCTACGAGACCCAGGTGCCGCACAATGCGGACCTGGCGCGGCCGTGGGAGTTATGTTTATCATGCAACGACACCTGGGGATACAAAAGCGGAGACCGGAACTGGAAATCAACGGCGGCGCTGTTGCGGATACTGATAGATTCGGTGTCGCAAGGCGGCAACGTGCTTCTCAATGTCGGCCCGGATGCGAACGGCCGGATACCGGAACCAGCGGCCCAAACCTTGCGGCAAATCGGTGCTTGGCTGGGCAAGAACGGCGAATCCATCTACGGCACCCGGCGCTCGCCATACGCCAAGATTCCTTGGAAGGGTGGCTGCACCATGCGCACGCTGCCCTCGGGCGACGCGGCTATCTATCTGCATCTCTATGAATGGCCCGCGGATGGCGAACTCCGTTTGCCCGGACTCTCGAATCCCATTCTGTCGGCGCGGCTATTGCCGGACGGTCCCGACATCGTGACGGCGCGACAAGGGAACGCGTGGCTGCTGCGTTTGCCTCCCGCTCCTGGAAATGATGTGGCTGTCCTCAAGTTGCTTGTGAAGGGCAATCCCGCCATCGAAACTCCTGCCATTGAGGCGGATCGCAATGGCAATCTGAATCTGCCTGCGGGACTCGCCGTTGTGTCCGGCAAGAGCCTGCGTCTGGAGCGTCAGCCGGATTCGCCTGAATCCAACCTCGGTTATTGGACAGACACGGACGACACCGTCGCATGGAAACTCAACCTTCCGACCGCAGGCGAGTATGGAGTTGTCTGGAACATGGCCTGCGACCCCAAATCAGCCGGTGCCGTGATCGCAATCATGAATGGCAAAAAGGACGAGCTAGGACGCTTTGAAGTGCCGTCCACCGGCGGGTGGGGGATTTTCCGCCAGGTCAAAAGCGGAACGCTGAAGCTTCCCCCCGGTCTCACCGAACTGCGCCTAGTGCCACTATCCAAAGCGGGCACCGGGATCGTAAACTTGCGGTTCGTCACACTGCAAAAAGTCAAATGATGTCCCTCATGTTCCTCTACTCATATCGTTAGAATCCCCCATTCAAGCAACTTCCATGACCTATCGTTCAGTAAGCAAACTCGCCGGTCTCATCGCCATTGCCACTCTGCTATTGCCGTTGCCCCGGCTTCTGGCAACTGACTGCGCCTGCCCCAAACCCAAAGTCAAAATCTCAGCTATCCACACGCTTGCTGCGGATGCCATCAAGGTTTTCTTCGGTGGTGTGGAAGTCCCCCCGAACGCCGAGCCCGTCGCAATGGAAAGGGATAAGGAATACGCCCTTACTGTGACCCTTGATCCGGCAGTCGAACTCCAGTGCTCTGTGAACGTATATCTCACTTTCCCGTATTGTGGCATCGAATATTCGAGAG
>JBILFE010000362.1:0-4637 GCA_044351705.1 Luteolibacter sp.
TGTTGCTGTTGCCGGGCTGCGGGCCGGTCGCCGCCGAAAAACTCTGGCGCGAGTGGCTCGCCAGCGGCTGGGCCGCACGCGACGACCTGCCGGTCAAATTCTCGGAGGTCTTGCTGCCCTTCAAGAAAGTGCCGAAGAAGGCACTCAAACATTGGCAACAACTCTGCTATACCCTCGATGAGCTGGCGCCTAACGGGTTCTTTGCCAAGCCCGCCGCGATGATTTACAGCGTGTTGGAAGGCGTCTATAACGAATATCTGGAAGCCAGCTTTGACAACTACGAGAGCCGCCACAGTGACCTGGAGCAACTCTCGCAGTATGGGGACGGCTTTGAGGACATCGTCGAATTCCTGACACAACTGTCCCTGATGGGTTCGGTCGATGGCCAGCCAGGCGCGGACAAAAGCGGGCAGAACGACGATGTGGTGACGCTGTCGTCGATTCATCAGGCCAAGGGCTTGGAATGGCAGGTGGTGTTTGTGATCTGGCTGGTGGACGGCCAATTTCCTAACGGGCGGATCCTGGAGACCGACGATCAAGCCGCGTTGGAAGAGGAACGCCGGCTGTTTTATGTGGCCATCACCCGCGCCAAGGATCATCTGTATCTGACCTATCCGATGACCAACCCCAAGTCCTATAGCGGCGAAGTGATGTGCTGCCCGTCGCGGTTTCTAGCAGACTTCCCGGCGGAGCTGGTGGAAGAGTGGGACGTTTGCAATGCCGATGCGTGGAGTGACGACGCTCCGTTCTGACAGGTGGGTTATTGCCGGAACGCGCCGGTTTGCAAAAACGCGATGGTATGCCCGATCACCTTGCTTCTCCTCATCAGAAACGTATGCGTGGCATGCACCACCAGATGCGCCTTCATGCCCGCAACTTTGGTGCGCTCCACCGTGACCTTGCCATCATCCTTTCCATCCAGCATCAGACTGTTGATCCAATTGATGGAACGATCCCCGGCAATCACTCCCAATTCAAACTTCACCGGGCCGAGCCGATTCGGCGTGGAGTCCGCACGGGTTCCCAATTCCGCTCCGGCCGGGCCATTGACCGTTTTGAATAGCCACCACGAACCTAACTTATCGACCACCTCGCTGCCTTGATTGGGCGGGCCGAGCATGACCACCCGGCAATGGCGGGGGGCCGCATGCCGGGAAAAATAACTGCGGACCAAGATGCCACCGAGCGAATGAGTGACAAAGTGGATGCGCGTGCAAGCGGCTAACCGGGGACTGGCCAGGGCGCCTCCAATGGCGGCTTCGCTGAGTTTCTCGATGCTTGCCGTGCGCGATCTATAATCGACGTTGAGGACCACGAATCCGGCCTTGGCCAGCGCCGCCGCCATCTTGGACATGCTCGCCTTCGTCCGGCAAAGACCGTGCAACAAGACAACCCCCTCCTTCGCTGATACGCTCATCGCCATGAGTATTGACAGGAATATGGGCTTTAGCCAAGTCATTGCTTCACTCCGTTCGATAGGGACGCGGCCGCGCAGACCATGAGCAGGCTTAACATGGCTTGCGTGGCTTGCTTGCCGGCGGCCAGCACCTCGTCATGGTCCAACATCACAGGGGAAATCCCCGCCGCCCAATTGGTAAGGCAGGCAAACCCGGCCACCGGCAAACCCAAGGCACGCGCCTGGATGGTTTCCAACACGGTGCTCATGCCGATGGCGTCAGCACCCATGGCACGCAACATGCGGATTTCCGCCGGCGTTTCATACTGCGGGCCGCGCAGGCCGGCATACACTCCTTCATGCAACGGCATCCCCCGGGCCGCCGCCGCCATACGAAAAACCGCACGCCAGCGCGGGTCATAGGCGTCCGTCAGATCGACAAACTGCGCGCCTAACAAGGGCGAAGTGGCGGTGAGATTGAGGTGATCGGCGAGCATCATCCAGGTGCCGGGGGCAAACTGCGGATTGAGCGTGCCAGCCGCATTTGTCAGAATGAGTTTATCGATCCCCTGCCCCGCCATCCAGCGCACGCCCGCGGTCACCTGTTGCGCAGAGTGCCCTTCGTAAAGGTGCACCCGGCCTTGCATCAACAAAACCGCGGTGCCGCCGAGCTCGCCAAAAACGAACTTGCCGGCATGCCCGGGCACGCCGGAGGCCGGCAAGCCGGCCTCGCCGAATGAGACTTCGCGCGGGTTGGCCACGGCCTCGGCCAGCATGCCCAGCCCCGATCCTAACACAATACCGGTGAGTTGACTGCTCATTATGAACCTCCTGCTATGAACCCCATGCAAATAGCGCTTATGCAAAACGGCGGGGGCAACTGGCGCTGGCCGCCTGCGGATATTCGTTAGATCAAGTGCCTTGCGCGGCCATGATGGCTTCGATCTCGTCGGCCTCGATGGGGATGTTGCCCATCAGGTCGAAGTTGCCGTCTTTGCCGATGAGCACATCATTTTCCAGGCGCACGCCGAGACCCTCCTCGCGGATGTAGATGCCCGGCTCGATGGTCAGGACCATGCCTTCGGCAAATGGCTCGTGCGGCGGAAACACGTCATGCACGTCCAACCCGAGGTGGTGCGAGGTACTATGCATGTAGTATTTTTTCACCAGCAGCTTGTCCGGCCCCTGGTCCTTGGCGGCCTTGGCATCGATGAGTCCCAGCCCGATCAGCTCGCGCTCCATCATCTCAACCGTCTGGCGTTGGTATTCCAAAGGGGTGATGCCCGGACGCAAAATCTCATTGGAGCCGCGCACGACGCGCAAAACCGCATCGTAGACCTGGCGCTGGCGCGGCGAGAAGCGGCCGTTGACGGGCACCGTGCGTGTTAGATCGGAGTTCCACCCTGCGTACTCGGCAGCCACATCCATGAGCACCATCTCACCATCGCGGCAGATCTTGTCGTTTTCCACATAGTGCAACACGCAGGCGCCCTTGCCGGAGCCGACGATCGGCCCATAGGCAAACCCGCGCGACCCGCGGCGGACGAATTCATGCAAAAACTCCGCCTCGATTTCCCACTCGCCCACGCCGGGTTTGAGAAACCCCAACACCCGGCGAAAGCCGGCCTCGGTGATGTCGCATGCTTTTTGCAAAATGGCGATTTCCAGCGGGTCTTTGGTGATGCGCAGGCGATTCATCAACTGGGCCAGGCGCTCGTAGCGATGCAAGGGGTAGCGGCGCTGGCACTCCCTGATGAGGCGGTCGTTGGCGGTCTCCACCGCCACGCTGGCGCGGAGGTGCTCATTGGTGGCCAGATAGATGTGGTCGGCTTGCGGCACCAGGCGGTGCAGCAGGGAATCAAACATGGCACTCCATTCCACCCGCTCGATGCCGGTGTTGGCACGCGCCGCGTCCTTGGTCAGCTTGTCGCCTTCCCAAATGGCGATCAGCTCGCTGGTCTCCTTGACAAAGAGAATCTCCCGGTCCTTGGGGTCCACCGCATCCGGCATCATCACCAGCACGGTTTCCTCCTGGTCCACGCCGGTGAGATAGAACAAGTCCGTGTTTTGCTTGAACGCCATGGTGCCATCGGCATTGGTCGGCATGATGTCATTGGCACGGAGGATCACAATGCTGTTCGGCTTGAGCAGACTGCGCAGCCGCGCGCGATTGCGGATGAATAATTGGGGGTCGATAGGTTCGTAGCGCACGAAGTGATTGCACGCCATTCCGCGGTCATGAGCAACCCTGATTTTTTCAGAAAAAAACTTCTTTCAAATCACGGCGGAGGTTGACATCACGCCAATCAGCCACCAAGTTGCCGCCCGAGCAAGCAAAACACCCCCCTATGTCCGACTCCCCCCCCGGCTTTCGTGAGATGAAATCAGTGGTTGTCCGCTTCGCCGGAGATTCCGGTGACGGCATGCAAATCGTAGGCGAACGGTTCACCGACACCAGCGTCACCGTTCCCAACTCGATCGCCACCTTCCCGGACTTCCCGGCCGAAATCCGCGCCCCAGTCGGCACCATCGGCGGCGTGTCCGCGTTTCAGGTCCACTTCGGCAGCACCAAGGTGCTGACTTCCGGTGACGCCCCCGACGCCCTGGTGGCGATGAACCCGGCCGCCCTCGCCGTGCACCTGCCGGACCTGGTCAAAGGCGGCCTGCTGGTGGTCAACACCGCCGCCTTCACCGAGGACAATCTCAAAATGGCCGGCTTCGCCAGCAACCCGCTGGATGACCCGAGCCTGGCGGAAAAATACATCCTCATCGCCCTCGACATCACCGGCTTGGCCCTCGATGCCCTTAAAGACTCGCCGCTGACCAACCGCGAAAAACTCCGTTGCAAAAATTTCTTTGCGCTGGGCTTCATGTACTGGGTCTATAGCCGGCCGATCGAACCGACCCTCGACTATATCAATTCCAAATGGGCGGCAAAGTTGCCCGACCTGGCAGCAGCCAACACGGCGGTGATCAAAGCCGGCTATTTTGTGGGAGAAACCTCCGAATTGACCGTCGAGCGCTACCGGGTGGCGCGGGCCGACGTGGCCCCCGGCACCTATCGGAAAATCTCCGGCAATGAAGCCACCGCACTGGGGCTCATCGCCGCCTCCCGATGCTGTGGGCGCGAGTTGCTGTTCTCGGGTTACCCGATCACCCCCGCCACATCCGTCCTCGAGACGCTCGCCAGCTACAAGCACTTCGGCGTCACCACCGTCCAGGCCGAAGATGAAATCGCTGC
>JBILFE010000608.1:0-3007 GCA_044351705.1 Luteolibacter sp.
CAGTCTTCACCCCCCTTCCTTGACTTCCCCATGTACGCCAACCCGAAAAGCAATTCCCTAACAATCAAACAATGGCAGGGTGTCTTGTTGACTTGGCTCTTCGCCTCGTCTCTTGCACTGGCCCAGGACAGCAAAGATACCGAAATGCGGGAATGGACCAGCAAGGTAGGCACCAACATAACGGCCCAGTTCGTCAAGATCTTGAATGGAAAGGTCATCCTGAAAAAGGCCGACGGCACAACGGTCGGCGCTCCATTGCCTGCTTTGTCGGCAAGTGACCAGGAGCTGGCAAAAAAGTTGGATAAGGCAAGGACCTCAGTCTCCTTGATGAAGCTGGGACCCGGCGAAATCGTGGGTATGCCGGATACTCCAATCACATCGCAGAACGATCCCACCAAGCCCGTACCGGGCGGCGTTCGCTGGTTTGGCCGTGACCATCAAAAACGAATGGATCTGACCAAGGCGGGTGGTTTTGAGCTGGTCATGCTGGGTGACTCGGTTACCGACGGTTGGTGGCAGCACGGTGGTCTGTGGAACAAGTATTTTGGCAAGTATAAGCCCGCCAACTTCGGTATTGGTGGTGATCGAACGGAGAATGTTTTGTGGCGTCTGAATGCAGGCGAACTGGTAGGAACCAACCCGAAAGTGGTGGTGGTGATGCTGGGCACGAACAACGCCGGTTTCAACACACCTGGGGAGATTGCGGTAGGTATTGGGACAGTTCTGAAAAAGCTCAGGACCATCCTGCCAGAGACCAAGATCGTGCTGCTTGGAATCTTTCCCAGGAAGGACGCGGAGAACCGGGCCAAAACCGAAGCAGCAAACAAGCTTTTTGGGAAGATGCATGATGGCAACTATGTCCATTATCACGACATCAGTTCTGCCTTCATGGATAAGGATGGCAAGATCAAGGATGGGCTCTTGGCTGACGACGTCCATCTTACCGCCGCTGGCTACGCGGCGTGGGGCGAGGCGATGACCCCGATCCTCAAGAAACTCTGGCCGTAGAGCAGGAGGGGCCGACCAAGAAACAGGCGAGACGCCTATTTGCCCTGACAGCTGGGACACGGCCGCCTTCCCGGGACGTCAGCCAGTCAAGGTGGCGGCGCAGCGGCGGAAGTGGTGGCCGTAGATGCTCGCCCGGCGCCGGGGAGCACCTATTGGGAATCATCCGCCAGATCAGAAGAGGGGCAACGTCAGGGCCGCGATGGCGGAATTGGAGACGTGGGATGGGGTGAGGCTGTTGCATGAGCCGGCGGCCGGACCAGACTCAACGGTAAAAATCAATCCATGCGAGCTTGATTTCCCGCTTGTCTGTTAGAAGTGCTTGAGGAATGTGGATTTCGAACCAGCCGTCCTGCGGCGGCAAGCCGGCGACGGGTTTGGCGCTGGCGTCCATGCTCTGGATGGTGGTCCAATAGGGGCTGTTTTTATCTAACTGAATGTCCTCCTTGCCATTCTCCCGCAGGTGCAGCGAGGTAGGCTGACCGCTGTGGCTGAGGACGGCAGCTTTCCACTCCACGCGCTCATTGGTGAGAGTGAGGGATTCCAAGCCGCGGAGGTGGGCGCGGAGGATGAGGTTCTGTGGCCACTGGTCCCGGGTGCATGTCACTGTGGCGTGACCGATGCCGTCACCCTGGATCGAGAGCAGCGGTTTGCCGGCAACGGATTGTTCTGTGAGGGTGTCGGGTTTTTGACATTGGATCCGGAATGCTTGCTGTGGCACCAGCTCAAGGCGTTTGATTTTCTTGCCGTTTTCCGCGAAGCGGACGATTTTGTAATCCCCCTTGTCGATGGAAATGATGAGTGGGCAGGCAAACTCGGCGCTGTCGCTGGGAACGGAGTGGGTGGTATAACGCACGACCAGGGTTTGGTCATCGGCCACCACGCTTTCGACTTGATAGGTCAGCATCGCCTTGCCGCGGTGAATGGCGGCCACCACCCATTTGGTGTCGAACGCCGCGCGCGGCAGGCGGTGGGATTTATCACCCATCACCCTTGCCACACCGAACACCTGGTCGAACGCCTCCTGATCCTTGATGACGACGAATGAGGTGGCCGCCGCCGGCTCGAATTGGTTAGAGACGAAGTAGCCGTCATGGGTGTCGAACCCGAGCGGCTTGGCCGCCGGCTCGGCGGCTGGAGTGATAGATGGCAGCCACGCGCAGAGGGCCAGGATCAGGGGGATGGGACGCATAGGGGCGTGACGATATCACGGACCCTGGACGCTTGCAAGGGTGCTGGTATCCCAGGATGGATGGCCGAGGTCGGCAGCGAGTTGGTTGAACTCGGCGATTTCCGCGGCGGTGAAAAGCAGACCGCCGGCGGCATCGGAGCGCTGGCGCGCGGCGGCTTCGAGTTGGCCGGGAAGAATCGCGGCCTCGTTGCCATGGCCGAGGATGTCGCTGATGACGGCGGCGAGGTTATCGGTTTGGCTGCGGCCACGAGCGTAGTTGTGGCCGGATAGAGCGTCGGGATGGATGACTTGGAAGTAAAAGACCGCGGTGTTTTTTTCACCGGGAGGGGTGATATTACGCCCGCGCAGGGTGGGCAGCGATCCCCCAATGAGGGCGCCGAAAATCTCATTGATGAGTGAGAGCCCGTAGCCTTTGTGGCCGCCGAAGGGAAGCAACGAAACGACCCGGTTCGGATCCGTGGTGGGCTGGCCATCGGCATCAACAGCCAACCCCGGCGGCAGCGCTTTGCCTTCGCGCTTGAGGGCCTGGACGCGGCCCATGGCGACGGTGGACGTCGCCCAATCGATGACCATGGGAAAGCCGTTGGCTTGCGTGCTGGGGATGCCCCAGGAATGCGGATTGGTGCCAAGGGTGGGGAATTTGCCACCGAAAGGAACGACTTCCGCCAAGGTTGAGGTGCAGTTGGTGTAGGCAAAATATCCGCGCTCGGCGGCCTCCATGACGTAGCCGCCGCCCCATAAATAATGAAAGGCGTTATCCACGGCGATTTGCGCGATGCCGAATTGGTCGGCCAACTCGATGGCGCGATC
>JBILFE010000363.1:0-4632 GCA_044351705.1 Luteolibacter sp.
GAGCCAAGAAATAAGCTCGATAATTTTGGAACGAGATGGCTCGACGAAGAGACTAATCTATGACCAAGACTTTCGATTGATTAGGCGTGAGATCAAAACTGGCCCGAACCAATGGGCAGAACAAGTCGCCGCTGCCCGCCCGGCATCAACTCCGTAACTTCACTTCATCCACTCTCCCTGCGCGCCGGCGGCATCGCTCAAACGTTCGGCAGAAAACCAATGAGCATCCTCAAAAACTTCCTGCGATATTGCCTGATATTTATCGGTGCTCAATTCGCAACGACTGTCGTGAACGTCGTCACTTGGAATACCTGGGTTGTAGGAGTTATTTATTACAATCAACCCTGGCTATCCATAGATCTTGGATACTCTACGCTCCCCACTGGATCAGCGAGAATGCAGTTGAGGTAGAGAAAGCAGTTGCGTGAGGCACCGGGTTAGCGTAGGATCCGGTCGTATGGATGCCGCAATCCTTGAGAAGGAAGCCCTTTTGTTGCCAGACTGCGAGCGAGCGGTGCTGGTTGACAGGTTGCTTGAGAGCCTGTCGCGCAGGTCATCGGATCTGGAAGCCGCGTGGATTCGGGAGGCTGACCGTCGCCTTGATGCCTTTGGGAAAGGTCGGATTGGGGCCATTTCAGGGCCTGAAGCGATGTCTGAATTGCGTGCAAGGTTTCCCCGATGAGCTACCGGTTTTTATCGCCGGCTTTGCTGGAGGTGAGCCAGGCTGCCGAATTCTACGAGGAGCGGGTAGCCGGTCTGGGAGCGGACTTTATGGATGAAGTGGATGCGGCGATCGACCGGATTCTCCAATTTCCGGAGGCATGGGGAAGGCTGGGCCGTAATTACGGCGCTGTAGTCTGCGGAGATTTCCCTATCTGATTATATACATCATCGAGCCAAACAGCGATATCCTCATCGTATCGGTCTTTCATCAAAGTCGGCAACTGTTTTTCGAGTAGTCGCCCAAACAACCAAGAACTCTAACAAGACGTGATAAGGGGTCCTCGCCACCGGCTTGCTCACGCCCAGTCCTCGATGACCAGTTTCGGCACGCGCTTGAACTCGCGGGTGTTGTGGGTTACCAGCACCGCGCCGAGGGCGAGCGCGTGGGCGGCGATCAGGGTATCGAGCGGGCCGATGCCCCGGCCCTCGGCTTCGAGTACAGAGCGGACGATCCCGTAATGATGCACGCAGTCCGTGGCATCAAACGGATGGACCGTGAATGGGGCGAGCAATCGCACGAGCACTGCGGCATGGTCCGCATACCCGCCGCCGTGGCGCAGGCCGTATTCGAGTTCGGCCGCTGAAATAGCGGAAAGGGCAATCATATCACCGAGCGCGTACCGCCTCTTGCAGCGCTTGATAATCCGAGCCGCCGAGGCTTTCACCGCCACCTTGCGCGGCGAGTCGGCCCGCTTGATCGAGGTGCCGCGCAACAGCAGGACGAACGAGTCGGTATCGAGCAAATAGATCATGGGATGCCCGCGCTGAAGTCACGTTCCTGTCTCCGCGAGCGATCCAGGCTTGCCAAGGTGGCGAACACACCCTCGGGAAGGCTGCGGCACTCGTCCTGAAAGGTATCCCACGGATCACCCTCGGTGACCAGAATACCGCCTGGCACGCGGGTCAACCGCACCTCGGTCGTTGAAACGCGAAATTCCTTGGGCAGCCGGATTGCCTGGCTGCGCCCGTTCTTGAACACCTTTGCCGTCGCGGTCATGGGTGATGGATACCATTTGATAACCATCATGTCAAGGACCCCTTGCCAACGGGGAGGTGGCAAGTCACCCCGAGCCATGAGTTTCCCCGGCCATCCAGAGGTTGAGGATCTCGACGGCGGCGGCTTGGTCGATGATGGCTTTGTGGCTGCGGGTCTTGCGCCCCGCCTGTTGGAGTTTGGCGGCGGCGCTGGTGGTGGTCAGAGTTTCATCGACGAAGACGAGCGGGATGTTAGGGAGGTGCTGGTGGAGGCGGCGGGCGAAGGCGCGGACCTTGGCGGCGGCGGTGCCTTCACTGCCATCCATGCGGAATGGCATGCCTAACACCAAAGTGCAGATAGCGCGGCGTTGGGCCAACTCCGCGATGCGCGCGATGGGATCCTGCACCGCACAAGCGATGGTCTCCACCGGATAGGCGAGGATGCCGCAGTCATCCGTGGCGGCAATGCCGATGCGCGCATCGCCATGATCGATGCCGAGCGCGGGGTGGATGGATGAGAGGGGGGGCATCCGCTTGTTTATAACAACTCGGGCGGGAGCAGGTCGGTAAGCGCTTTGATCGAATCCGCCTGCTGGCGATTGGCGATGAGCAGGGCATCTGCGGTCTGAACGATGATGAGATCGTCCACGCCGAGCAAGGCGATGCGGGTGCCGGAGCAGGCATTAAAGACGATATTGTGGTGGGAATCGAGTTGGGTGAGGGCTTGATTGGCGCGGTTTTCGCCCTCGCTTGGGTCGAGGTATTTGGCGATGGACAACCATGATCCGACGTCATCCCAGTCAAAGCTGGCTTCGATGTTAAGGACTCGCGCGGCCTTTTCCAACAGGGCGTAGTCGATGGAGATCGGGGTGAGTTGCGGGAAACGCGAAGCAATCGTGGCAGGAATGTCCGCAGCGGCGCGGATGTCCGCGACAAAAGCGGCGAGTTCGGGCGCGTGGTGCTCCAATTGTTGGATGACAGTGGGCAGCGCCCACACAAACATGCCCGCATTCCAGCAGAATCCACCGGCACTGAGAAATTGCGCCGCGAGTTCGGCGGCGGGTTTTTCGCGGAAGCGCTTCACTTCACACGCTGGATGCGTGCAGGTGAGACCGGCAATGACAGCCGGATCGCCGCGCTCGATGTAGCCGTAGGACGGGCAGGCCCAGGTGGGGCGGATGCCAATGGTGACCAGACCATCGGATTTTCCGGCGGTGGCAATGGCATCGCGCATCACTACCTGATAGGCGGCGGTGTCGCGGATGAGCTGATCGGAGGGCAACACCATCATGACCGCCTGCGGATTGCGCGCCGCGATCAGCCCCAAACCCAGCGCCACGGCCGGGCCGGTGTCGCGCTTGGCGGGTTCGGCGATGATATTGGCGGCGGGCAGCATGTTGGCGATCTCGCGGACGGCGGATTCCTGCGCCGCGTTGGTTAGAATGAGGATATTGGCGGTGGGCACGAGGCCATCGAGGCGGCGGATCGTTTGTTCCAGCAAAGTGCCATCACCCACCAGATCAAGGAGTTGTTTGGGGCGCGAGTTGCGGCTCAGCGGCCAGAAGCGGGTGCCGGAGCCACCGGCAAGAATGAGCGCATAGGTGTTGTCCAAAGCAGGCATGACCCGGTGAGTATAGGGCCGAATGCCGCACGAAAAAAGCACGAATCGGGCACAAATTATTTTTTCCGGGGTTGTCGGGTCGGGTGACGGTGACTATAGTGGGCCATGGATGATACGCATAACATGGACCTAACACCCCAATGGATTGAAGTCAGCGCCCTGGCCGCTCCGGCGTTGCTCGGCACTGCGGCCGGATTCTTGCTAGGGGATTTGATGCATCGGAATGCGCGGCGCGGCGTGGGCGTGGGCCTCGGGGTGCTGGGCTTGCTGGCGGTGCTGCCGTTTGTCGTCGATGGCGTGGCCGGCTTGGTCACCGGCCCGCGCAGCCGCTACGGGGTGCGCCGCAAGATCCAAAAAATCCGCGATGGTGGCAACGGTCTGCCGGATCACGACGGGGTGGACGAAAAGCTGCGCGAGCAAGGAGTGATCTAAGGTGATGCGTGACCGCTTCGAATTAACGCTGCGCGACGGCACTCCGGTGATCGTGCGGCCCTTGATAGAAGCGGACCGGCCCTTGGTGGTGGAAGCCTACCGGCGCCTTTCACCGGAAGCGCGCTATCAGCGGTTTTGGACCCCGAGTGGCGAATTGATCGGCAAACCCATGTTGGACCGGCTGATCGAACAGAATCCAACCAAACATGTGACTTGGATTGTGTTGGATCCGGCACGGGAGTTTCCCGGGATTGGCGGGGCCAGTTGGTGGCGCGACGCGGCCAGGCCGGACCAGGCGGAAATTTCCGCGATGGTGTTGGACGCCGACCAGAGGCGGGGCATTGGCACCCTGTTGTTAGCGGTGATGTGGCTGGCGGCGTTCCGCGCAGGCGTGGCACATCTCGTCGCCTACACCCTGCAAGACAACCGCCGTGCCGTGAAGTGGATCCACGATTGCGGCGGGGTCGGCGAATGGGATGGCTACAAACTCGTCTTTCAGTGGAATCTGAAAAATCTCGACAATTTGCCGGCAACGCCCGCCGCGGCCGATCTGGCCGCGTGGCTGGCGCAACTCTCGCCGCTGCTATTGGCCGCCGACGACTGAACCTAAACGGGAAAAAGGGGGAACGGGATTCCGGTTTTTTTAACCACTGATTGAACTGATTTTTCACTGATTACACTGAAAGAATCCAATCGAGATAACAATTAGACCTAGATAGCAAAATGGGAACCACTGATTTCACTGATTGTACTGATTCTGAATAGGTTCAGACTTCCTGATCTATGCAATGAATTGTCGAGAAATTGGCGATGAATTTCGGAAAATAATTTGGCACTTTTCAGGGCCAACGGCCCGGCAAGATGCTAGCCCAGGGCAACGC
>JBILFE010000364.1:0-4618 GCA_044351705.1 Luteolibacter sp.
ACCCGCGTTGGAACGAATTTGGTATCAATTTCACCAAACCTCCGATCCGATGGTTCGAAAAACTGGAATCCTTGATTCTACGGCCTTCAGCCGCCTTTGCACTCACACGAGGTCAGGTGTTCTGAGCCTTCCCTTCGGTTTGACGTTCAACGCCACCAGCACCCGGTCGGGGTCGGTGAGGTCGCCGATCAAGCGACGCAACGGCGGGGGCATTTCCTTGACGAGCGTGGGCGCGGCGATGATCTGGGCGGCTTGAGCTCGCTCCGGATGTTGGCACAGGTCCACGACTTCCAGTTCGTAGCGGCCCGCGAGGTGTTCTTCGCAAAGCTTCTTCACCGCTTGGACGGCTTTGAGCGACCGACTGGTGTGGCCGGTCAGGTAAAGACGCAGGACATAATAGCCATCGCCGATTTGCGTCAGCGCTTGCTCGAACGCCGCCGTGTCATCACCGGGGTCGGGTTCAGTTTTCATCGTTGCCTCCGGTTGTTCGGGGCCGCAGGTCCAGGCCGACCAGCACGCGCCCGGTGTTCGAGAGATCGCCGATGATCTTGCGGATGGGGACCGGGAGTTTCCGCACCAGCGTGGGGATGGCCAGAATCTGGTCGTCCTCGGCGAGCTGGGGGGTCTTCAGCAGGTCGATCACCTCGATCACATAGCGCGCCGGTAAGTGTTCCTCGCAGAGCCGCTTGAGGTTGGCGAACGCCGCCAGCGATTTGGGCGTCTGCCCGGCCACGTAGAGCCGCAGCTCCCAAAGTTCGACGGGTTCCGCCGCCGTGGCTTTCGATGTTTTGGTTGTGGGGTCCATCATATGTCTTTCAGTTGGGTGTTTCCGTCGCCAGCGTGGCGGGCGCATCGTCTCGCCGCTGCCGGCCCATCTCTGCGCGGTCACCGGCCAGCATCGCGGTGCGCGCATCGCCCTGCGCGATGCCGCGTTTGAGTTCCGCTTCCTCGACGCCAAACTCGGCCCGCAGCGCGGCGATCTGCGCCTCCAGCGCCGCCCGCTTGCGCTCCAGAGCCCGCGTCCGGCCAGAGGCTTCCTGCTCGCGCACGAGGGCCTGGGCTTGTTCCTGCGCCTCCAGCACCAAGCGCGCGCTGCCGGTGAGCAGTGCCCCCGACGGCCCGAGATACACGTCGCGCAACTCCACGCCGTGGTCGGTCAGCAGGAATTCTCTCACTTGGTTGGAGTGGGCCATGCCGCGCGACTTCAGCAAGTGCAATACGCGGTTCCGCTCCGCGCCGCTCTCGAGGTCGCGCAGCAGCAGCCAGACGTCCATCAACGAGGAGACCCCGACCTCGGGGGTTTCCCCGGCCCGGCCGCCCGAGGTCAGGCTGGTGAACAGCGCCGTGATTTGCTGCTGCTTGAAGAAGTCGATCAGCCGCGTCAGCATCGCGGTGACCTCCGCGTCGCTCCCGAGCGCCGTGAAGTTCGTGATCGGATCAATGATCACGATCCTGGGTTGAAACTCCTGCACCTGCTTGTGAATGGTCACCAGGTGCATTTCCAAGCCGGATGTCGGCCGCTCCGCGTTAAAGCGCAGGCACCCCTGTTGGACCGCCTGTTCCAGATCAAGGCCGATGGAGCGCATGTTGCGGGTGATCTGGCTGGGCGATTCCTCGAAGGCGAACCACAGGCACCGCTCGCCGCGCGCGGCCGCAGCGGCGGCAAAATGCGCCGACAGGCTCGTCTTGCCCGAACCCGCCGTGCCCGACACCAGCACGCTGCTGCCGCGGTAGTAACCCTGACCGCCCATCATCGCATCCAGGCCCGGCAGGCCGGAGGACACGCGCTCCGTGCTGGCGACATGCTTCAGCCCCAGCGAGGTGATCGGCAACAGGGAGATGCCTCCCTCATCAATCAGGAACGGATACTCGTTCGTGCCGTGGCTGGAACCGCGGTATTTGACGATGCGCAATCGCCGCGTGGACATGTTCTCGCTCACGCGGTGGTCGAGCAGGATGACGCAGTCCGCCACGTATTCCTCCAGCCCGTAGCGGGTCAGGCTGGTTTCGCCGCGCTCGCCGGTGATGATGGCGGTGACGCCTTTGTCCTTGAGCCAGCGAAACAGGCGGCGCAGTTCGGCGCGCAGGATGGCCGTGTTGGTCAACCCTGAGAAAAGCGTCTCGATGGTGTCGAGCACCACGCGCTTGGCGCCGATCCGGTCAATCGAGTGCCCGAGCCGGATGAACAGGCCCTCGAGGTCATACTCGCCGGCCTCTTCGATTTCGCTCCGCTCGACCCGGACGAAATCCAGCGAGAGTTTTTTTTGCTCGACCAGCACGTTGAGATCGTGGCCGAGCGAGGCGAAATTTTGCGCCAGCTCCTCGGTGCGTTCTTCGAACGCCATGAAGACGCCCGGTTCGCCGAACTGCGTGGCACCGCGCACGAGGAATTCCATCGCGATGAGTGTTTTGCCGCAGCCGGCGCTGCCGCACAATAGCGTGGGTCGCCCCTGGGGCAGGCCACCGCCGGTGAGTTGGTCGAGCCCCTCGATGCCGGTGGGCGACTTGGCCAGGGCGTGTTTTTGATCGGTTTCGTTCATAGGGATGTTCCTTTCGGGGTTTCGGGGTTCTTGGAATTTTGCTCGCTGGGTTTTGTCGCGGTCCGGACGACCTCGGCGGCCGCCGCATCCAGGAAAGCCAGCGGATACGGCCACGGCTGGCCGAGCTGCGCGGCCAGTTCGTTGACCTGTTGCTTGAGTTCGATGACGCACAATTCCCGGCCCGTCATGAGCCGGTTGAAACGGCTCAGTTCTTCGTTGCGGGCGCGGAGTTCCTGGGCGTTCTGCCGCAACAGTTCCTCCGCCCGTTTTTGTTCGGTGATGTCCAGGAACACCACGATGGCCGCTGTGATCTCGCCCGCCGGGTTGCGGATCGGGGCCGCGTTGGCCAGCACGATCCGGCCGTCGAGTTCGGAGGGGCTGATGATGAACTCCCGCGTGTTTTGTTCGCCAAAGAGGATCGCCCGCGTCAGCGGCACCTCTTCCTTCGCGAGCGCCGTCCCATCCAGATTCAACAAATTCCACGAGGCGACGTATTGGTTGGCATCCACGCCGGCGACCAATTCCGCCTGCGTCCCGCCCCCGATCAGCAGGCCTGCCCGGTTGACATAGCGCAGCTTGCCGCTGGGCGCGTCGGCGATGGCAATGCCCGCCTGGCTGTGATCCAAGGCCGCTTGCAGGATGGCCTTGGTTTCGGCCAGCACGGCCAGCACGGCCAGCACGGCCTCCGCCTGCTTCCGCTCGCTGATGTCGCGGATGTTGCACTGGATCACCTTGCCGCCGTCCACCAGATAGACGTTGCTGACGAACTCGACCTCGTGCCGCTTGCCATCGTGACCTTCCAGCGCCATGTCTTCGTAGCGGATGTATTTCTTTTCCTGCAATTCCGCGAAGTTGGCCTCGTTGGTGACGACGTCCTTGAAAAACCCCAGTTCCCAGACCTTCTCGCCGAGGAACACCTCGCGCGTGACCCCTAACAACTCGATCAAGTAGGGATTCACATCCACGACCATCCCCGTCTCCGCATCAAGGATCAGAATGCCGTCACGCGCTGCCTCGAACAACCGGCGATAGCGCATCTCGGAAGCGATCATCGCCGCCTGCGCCTGCTGGCGCTCGGTGATGTCCTGCACGATGCCCGCCAACCGGCGCGGTTCTCCGTTTGAATCGAGACGATGCCGCCCGCTGCCCAGAATCCACCGCTGTTGCCCATCGCGACGGATAATCCGGCATTGAAAATGCCAGTCGCCTTTGGATGCCATGGCGTGCCGGAACTTCTGATCCACCGCCGCCTGATCCTCCGGCACGACATGTTTTAAAAACATCTCATAGGTCCACCGCGGCAAGAGCGTCTCGTAACCGAAGATCTGATCGTGTTTCAAAGACCGGTGGGCAGAGTAATCAACCAAGTCCAAGTCCCACGCGCCGGTTTCAATTTCATCCAAGGCAAACCGCAACCGGTCCTCGCTGGCCTGAATCGCCTGCCTCGCCTGTTGCTGTCTCTTCTCAGATTGGTTCAGCCCCCACAATACCGACAGGAAAACAATCAGGCTGACGAGCGTGCCGGTGGTGATGATCACTTGCGTGAACCGGGCCACGCCTTGCGCTTGCCGGTGACGCTCCTGGAGCATCCGCTGCTCGGCGGCTTCCATCTCCGCGATCAACGCCCGCACGTCGTCCATCAAATCTTCCCCATGATTGACCATGTCGCGGCGAACCGTTGCCACGACGCCGGTCCGGGCCGCCGCGATCACCTGCGGAAACCACTGGAGCAACTCATTGACCTGCGCTTCGAGCCGGGCACTGCGCGCTTGTTGGGCCGGGTCAACGATGAGTTGTCGCAGCGCCGGTAGCTTCGCGCGGCAATGACCAGCCGCAGCCTGCTGGGACTGGAGATACCGGTCTCCGCCGGTAATGACATAGCCGCGCGTGTGGACTTGGGCCGTGGCGATTTCGGTCTCCAAGTCATTGATCGCGTTGAGCACCTGTTCGCCGCGCTCGACACGGCGGGCGGTTTCAGACTCAGAACACCTGACCTCGGCAGGGTTTCGGGTGAGCTTAAGATGATACCGATTTGAAAATCATGCGCAGGTCGGTGCCCGGATAGATGGTCTCGGTGG
>JBILFE010000365.1:0-4608 GCA_044351705.1 Luteolibacter sp.
AAAACTCATACGTCCAACCCGCAATGAATCATTCTGCTATGGATTTGAACGTTCATATGTAGGCACCCGGAAAAAGCGGTGCTGTCGAGGTGAAGTTGGGGAGTTGTTGCGGGTTGCCTACCATGACAAGTTCGATTTCTTTGACGGGATCGGTGGACCCGGAATCCGGGATTTCCCGCCGCCACCATTTGCTTGGCAAGGTCTATAATGAGGCGATCAAGCGCGCGGCCCAAAAGGCGGGGATCGAGAAGCGGGTGACGAGCCACGCCTTGCGGCATTAGCTTCGCGACGCACTTGTTAGAAAGTGGCACGGATTTGAGGACGATCCAATTGCTGCTTGGGCATGAGGATATTTCGACGACGGAGATATACCTGCACGTGGCGATATGTGCGAATGGCCTTGGCGTGGTAAGCCCGCTGGATGGACTGTGATTGGCGATAGGATGAGTTAGAGACTGAGCATCACTTTGGGTTTTTGGCATCGTGGTTCGAGAGTTGGCGGGTGAGGCAGCGCTCAAGCAGCAGACTTCCTGAGCTAGGCATTGAATTGTCGAGGAATTGGCGATGAATTCCGGAAAATGATTTGGCGCATATTGCCGCTCTCCGTGCCCATGAAATGTCACAGCATCGTCCATTCTCAAACTTGAAAGTTGAACATTGGAAGTTGAATGTTGAACGCGGAACGAGCGCTAGCGAGCATGGAATAACCGGCGCAGCCCTGACTGGCATGGCACCGCGAAGCGGGGCAATGTTCAATCCCAGAAATCTAAAACCAATCAGTGAAATCAGTGTGATCCGTTCTTTTCAGTGGTTTTCTTGCTCCGCTCCTCCCTGAACCCCCGCGTTCTCACGAACGCGTCACGAGCTCCCGCACGCTTCGCCGCTGCCTGCCTTGGCCACACCGCACGCCTATCAGCGGTCCTTGATCCAGACGAGTGAGCGGCCGCCGCGGTTGAGGCGGGCGTAATTCGGGATGGCGAGCAGCGGCTTGCCGTCTTGGAAAGTGCCCTTGATAACCATCACTCCGTCGAGCATGTTAGGTTGCCAGTCGGTGGTCAGAGGCGCGTCGGGTTGTAGGACCGACTCGACGTCCTGATCGGTGCTTTCGATGTTGTAAACCAACGGGCCGCGACGCAAGGCGACCCGGCCGCGGGTGGCGGCGATTTTGTCATTCGCCTTGACGCGTTGCACCACCAATGGCAGGTCCAGTTCGACGCGGTCGCCGGCATGCCACTCGCGGGAGACAAGGGTATAGCCATGATCGATAAGCGGCGTCACCGGCTGGCCATTGACGGTCAAAGATGTTAGACCAGGGGCCGCCGGGGTGTTGGTATAGAGGGCGCTGGTGTGGCGCTGTGGAACGCGGAGTTTCAGGGCAAAGGTGGCGGGCGTGGCCGGGTTGAGCGTGATGGCCACCTTGCCATGCCACGGGTAGTCGGTTGTTTGCGTGACTTCCACGGAGGTGCCGCCGAGCTTCTCGATCACCACCCGGCTGCCGATGTAGAGGTTCACATACAGCTCGTCGGCACTGCGGGTGTAGAGCCACGTCGGCAGCCGCAGCAGGGTGCGCGAAATGTTACCGACACAGCACGGGCAGTTGTGCCATGGGTAGCGCGGTTCGGATGAGTCCAGCGGATTGGTGTAAGTGAAGTTTTTGGCCTCCAAGTCGACGCTGCCAAGAACCGCATTGTAGAGGGTCTCTTCCAGCAAATCCGCATAACGGGCGTCGTGCCAGGTCATTTGCAGGCGGTGTTGGAAAAACATCCCGCCGCAGCCGGCGCATGATTCCGTGTACGCATTGTTAGATAATGCGTAATCCGTGCCGAAGCCTTCGTTGGTATCGCCGCTGCCGATGCCACCGGTGAGGTAGTATTTGCGGTTGACCAGATTGCTCCATAGCGACTGGACGGCGCTGCGGTAATCGGCGTCACCGGTTTCCATGGCGATGTCGGCCATGCCGGCATAGCCGTACACGGCGCGCACCGCATGCCCCACCGCCGCGTATTGGCGGGTGACGGGCAGATGGGTTTGGTCGTACTCGGAGCCGTTGCCACGCGAATCCAACAGAAATTTGGCGAGGGCGAGGTAATCCTTGCCTTTGTCAGCCTCGGGGCTGCCTTGCAGATGGCGGGCGAGTTGGACCAAGGCGATCTCGATGCCTTGATGGCCGTCATACCACGCCTGTTTGGGGGCGGGGCCGAGGTTGCGGACCCAGCAATCGGCCATGCGGATGGCGGCATCGAGCAAGCGCCGGTCCTTGCCACCGCTCATCAGGTGATGGGCCATCGCGAATTCCATGAAATAGCCGGCCTGATAGCCTTCGTGGGCGCGGACGTTGCGCCAGTGCGGGAGTTGCCTGATGGTGGCATGCGTGAGCAGGTAGCCATCCGGTTCCTGGGCGCTGAGGATTTTGGGAATCCAGTCATCGAGGGTTTGGCGCATGGCGGCCTGTGCGGCGAGGATTTGCGGGTCGCCTTGCGCGTCGACCCTTTGGGCGAGGCAGATGGACTCGGCGACGTTATATAAAAACCAATCGCAGAACTCGTTGCCGACATGGGTGGCAGCGGGCTTGCCAGCGAGGATCTGGCCGGCCTGAACGAAATCCTCGATGCTGCCTTCGCGGTTTTGCGGATCACACAACTTGCCGACACAATGTGGGATCCAGTTGACGATGAGGTTTTTCGTGCGTTTGCGCCAGAACGGGCTCGTGATCTGATAGGGTGGCGTCCACAGCGGATTGAGGTGGGTGGCGGGCGGTGGGGCCACTGCCGTGACCGCCACCGTGGACGAGGTTTGCCGGTTTCCGGTGGTCGCTGTTAGGAGCAGGATATAATCGCCGGCGGCGGAAAACCGCGCTTCGGTGGCGGCGGCGGCGGGGAGGCTGAAAATAACATCCCCCGGCCCGCCCTGCTTTGACCAAAGCAGGGCGGGTGGCTGGTGCGGGCGGTCATCCGCGGCGATTTTACCTGTCAGATAGGTGGCGCCGGGAAGGATCACGCTGCGATCGCAGCCGGCATCCACCGTCGCCGCAGGGGCGGCATGAGTTGTTGCGCCGAGGGCCAGTTGAAGGCTCAAGGCCGCAAGTAACAGGGTGCGGGGATGCAAGGGCAGCGATGCTGGCATGTGGCCGAACACAACGCGAACCGCGCCGGCATTATTTCAACCAGAAATCCGAAGCTCGGAGCCGCGCATGAATACCTGTCGCATTGTAGCGGCGCGTCTATGACCGCCGATGCACATGAGCCGCCACAGCCGGCGCTCACAGAGCGCCGCTACAATGCGGCTCATTCACAGCCGCCGCTCACAGAGCGCCGCTACAACTCATCTCATGATGCCTTGGGCGCTGGTGCGGATGCCGGTGCTGCCGTGGTACTGGCGGTGGCGGGAGCGGCGGCGGGAGCGGTGGAACTGGGTGGGGCGCTGTCCTTTTTGGCGGTGCCGCTTTCGGATTTAGCGTCGGCATGATACGCGGATGAACGGTAGTCGGTTTGATAGAACCCGGAGCCCTTGAAGATGATGCCGGCCCCGGTCCCTAACAGTCGCTTCACCAGCCCGCGGCAGGTGGTGTCCGGACACTTTTCCAGCTTGGCGTCGTTCATGCTCTGAACCAGCTCAAAACGGTTTCCGCATTTCTGGCATTCGTAATCGTATGTTGGCATGGTGCTGGGGGGACCCTTAGCAGTTTTTCCGGCGTGTGCAACCCCTGCTTTTGGCGGAGCGGCAGGCGGTTCCAATCCGCCCGCCGACGGGTGCGGCCTGATGAACGACCGCGAGTCTACATCAAAGTCTCCGGGTGTTCTGTGGTCTTGACCTGATACGGTGAAGGCTGCACATTTCGCCCGACCCATGAAATCTCTCAGCACTTTGACCGCCCAATCCGCCGTTATCGCGGTGGTTATTTGCACTTTGGCATCCTGCGTTGACCGGCGTCCGCCCGGAGCGGATTATCTCACGGATGTGGGTGGGCCTGGCCGGCGTCCGCTCGATCCGAACCATCCGGCACCGGCCATTCCGGACGATGTGTCGTATTGGGATGGCGATGGGGTTGCCGGCAAGCCGCTGATCAAGATCAATCGCAGCCAGCAAAAGGCGTCCTTCTATAAGGGCGGGATATTGGTTGGGGTATCGCGGATATCCAGTGGCAAGGAGGACACCGGCACTCCCAAGGGGGTTTACAAGATCACCGAAAAGGATAAGGACCATAAGTCCTCGGTGTTTGGCGTGTTCAAAGACTCGGTCACAGGTCAGACCATCAATGATAATGTTGATATCCGGGTGGATAAAATCCCGCCCGGGGCGGTCTTCTGCAACGCACCCATGGCCAACTTCATGCGCTTTGCCAATGGAATCGGCATGCACACCGGTTACTTGCCGGGCTACGCCGCCTCCCACGGCTGTGTCCGCATGCCCAATCACATGGCGGAAAAGTTTTTTGACAACGTCCAGTTAGGCACGCCGGTGATTGTCGAGTGATGGCGGGCGCAGGCACCGCAACCGGGCATGCGCGTCAAGTTAAGGGGGGAGTTATAAAAACCCACCGGGTTCTGGTAAATCGTGCCAAAGAAACCACTGAAACACTGATTGCCACTGATACCACTGAGAAGAATT
>JBILFE010000366.1:0-4603 GCA_044351705.1 Luteolibacter sp.
TACCAAGCTGCCACTTCGCGCTCGCGTTCCCAGTCGGCCATTTTTTTCTGCACGTGACCGAGGTCGGTGATCACGTTCATGAATTCCGGATAGGCGAGCTTTTTTTTGTAGAAGGCGTAGGCGATGTAGTTCCAGAACTCGAGGATGTCACCCGGCGGCATGGGCCACAGCTCGAGGGGTTCGTAAGTGGTGATTTCCCAGCGTGGGGTGATGCGGACCATGTCGTGGTCGTGGAGTTCGCCCTCGATGACGTAGCGGCGATAGCGTTTTTCGATTTTGGTGACAAAGTCAGCTTCCTTGTCGTCGAGTTCACGGCCGAGTTTTTCCTCGATGATATCGAGGACGGGAGTGTCATCGAATTCATTGGGAGATTCAGGCAAGTCCTCGCCGCGGTGCATGCGCTCCATCATGGTGGCGTATTGGCAGGCACCGGAGATGGTTTCGTCCTCGGCGGTGCAGGAGCCGAACCAGCGGTTACCTTGCAAGCGCAGGCTGGTGCGGAAAGTACCGGTTTCATCCTCGACGCGGCCTTGAATGAAGAGGTGATTGCCGAAAATCTGGGTGACGCCACCGTCTTTTTGAAGCATTTCCCCGCGTTTTCTGGCATCCACAGGAAAGCTGTTGAGAAAGTTGAGAGTGGCTCGATCGGGATTCATCGCTAGGGTGTGTGGGGTAAAAATCAGGCTTCCAAGCCAGTGCAAAAACGGGGAGAAGTGCACATGGGCGAAGGCCATTTTGTAACCCAAAATGAAGCTGATGCAAGAAAAACCTTGGGCAAAAATGCGCAGCCTATCAGGCTGTACGAAGCCATGAGCAATTATTATAGAAAAAATGAGCGTAATAGACATATTTTGCTACCTTTTTCCCGGGTTGGTGGTTTTATCTGGTTGTGACACGTTCCCGTTCCCTTTTGATGGTTGCTGGCTTTTGCCTGACCGCACTGCTCGGTTACTGGTTGGCTCGCACGGCGGTGCCGGTGGCTGCGCCGCGGTCGGCGGCGGCTGTGACTGCGGCGGGCACCTCCGGCAGCACCCGGCCCATACCGGATCTAAATTTCCGCAGTGGCGAGCGGGTGGCGGTATTTCGGAGTGACCGCGAGGCGCTGGAAGCGGGGGCCTTGCCAGGGCAGCGGGCATTGGTTTTCAAGGATCACGACGCACTGGAGCGGTTCTTGCAGCGGGCTGGCAAGCAGGTGAAAATTCTCGGCCGCATTGATGCGCTCCACGCGCTGCATATCGGGTTTTTGAATCCGGAGACCTTGGCGGATTTGCTAGATGGGGGTGAGGAAATGTCGCTGATATTTCCGGCCACCTTGCCCAATCCCAAGCCTGAGGTCGTTCAATCTGGCGTGGTCGGGGTGGGTGCCGACCTGTTGCGCGTGGTCGGCATCAGCGGGGACAACTCCAACTGGGGAAAAGGTGTGCTCATTGCCATCCTTGATACCGGCGTGAGCAGCCACCCTGCTTTCAGCAGCAAGATTACTTCCATCAACCTGGTTCCCATGCCTGCCGACCTGGCGGACTGGAACGGCCATGGAACCGCGGTGGCCTCGCTGATCATCGGGCGGGACCCACTCACCCCGGGCGTGGCTCCCGCAGCGGATATTCTTTCGATACGCATCGCGGACGATCTCGGCCAATCTAACAGCATGCTCATTGCCCAGGGCATTGTCCAGGCGATTGATGGCGGGGCGCGCATCATCAATATTTCATTGGGTGGAGACGGTGACAGCGCGCTGGTGCGCAGCGCGCTGGCTTATGCGAGCGCAGCGGGAGCAGTGGTCATTGCGTCAGCGGGCAATGGCGGGCTCGATCATCTGGATTTTCCGGCGGCCAACGACGGGGTCATAGCCGTTGGGGCGGTGGACGCCAAGGGCACGCCGCTGGCATTTTCCAACAGCGGCAAAACGTTGGCGGCGGCGGCACCGGGTTTTGAAGTCAATGCGGCATGGACTGGAGATCAAGCCGTGGGATTCACTGGCACCTCGGCGAGCGCGCCGATCATGGATGCCGCCATAGCCGCGGCCATGAGCCCGGGCGGCTCAGTGCATCGCAGTGCGATGGATGCGGCGGCGCTGGTGCTATCCAAGCTCGATGATGTGGGAGCCCCCGGGCCCGATGCTGCAACGGGCGCCGGCACGCTGGACATGGGGCGGGTGATGAATGCCAACACGGCTGGCATTTATGACGCGGCGATTGCATCGAACCATGTGATAGCGCCCACTGCGACGGTGGCCTATCCGCAGTTGCAAGTGGTGGTTCAGAATCGCGGCACCGAGATGTTGCTCAATGCCGGAGTGCTGGTCAAAAGCCCGGCCGGCAGTGTCCCGCTCAACATCACCACGCTGCGTCCCAATGCGATTCAGACATTCACCCTGCCGCTTCCCAGCTCCAGTTGGAACTCCACGGAGGCCCTGCAATTCGATTCATCCGTGCAGCTATCCGGTAGCCAGGTCGATTCCAATCCGTCGAACAACCGCCGCGTTGAAACCTACGTGCCAGGCAAAAATTGAGGCTTGGCAGTGAGGCCTTTTGTTCAAGCGCCAGCGATGCGGCGGAAAACCGCCGAGTTGTAGCGGCGCTCTGTGAGCGCCGGTGCGCCGAGTTGTAGCGGCGCTCTGTGAGCGCCGGTGCGCCGAGTTGTAGCGGCGCTCTGTGAGCGCCGGTGCGCAAGAGATGCGCGATGCATAGTCTCGCGACGGTCACAGACCGCCGCTACAAGGCTGGGCAGTGACATAAACAGACCGCACCGGAAGAATCCGGTGCGGTCTGATGAATGGTTAGATTTTGATACTTACTTCTTCGCGGCGCGTTTTTCCTCGATGGCGGCCTGGGCGGCGGCGAGGCGGGCGACGGGCACGCGGTAAGGCGAGCAGGACACGTAGTTGAGGCCGAGTTGGTGGCAGAACTTGACGGAGTCCGGATCGCCGCCATGTTCGCCGCAGATGCCGAGCTTGATGTTGGGACGGGTGCTGCGGCCTTTGGCCACGGCGATTTCCATGAGCTGGCCAACGCCGGTGGTATCGAGGGTGGCGAAGGGGTTCTTGCTGAACACGTCGTTCTCGATGTAGGGATTCATGAAGCTGCCCATGTCGTCGCGACTGATGCCCAGCGCGGTTTGGGTGAGGTCGTTGGTGCCAAAACTGAAGAACTCGGCACCCTTGGCGATTTGATCGGCGGTGAGCGCGCCGCGCGGCACTTCGATCATGGTGCCGACCTGATATTCAAAGGTGACTTTTTTCTCGGCCATGACTTCCTTGGCGACGCGGTGGACGATTTCGGCCTGCAGGTCGAATTCCCGCTGGAAGCCGACCAGCGGAATCATCACTTCGGGTTTGACCGGGATTTTCTTTTTGGCCACGTCGGCGGCGGCTTCAAACACGGCGCGCGCCTGCATCTCGGTGATTTCCGGATAGGCAATGCCGAGGCGGCAGCCACGGTGGCCTAACATCGGGTTGAACTCGTGGAGATCGGCGACGCGCTGGATGATGGTGTCAACCTTGACGCCGAGTTTTTTCGACAGGTCGAGTTGTTGTTCCTTGGTGTGGGGCAGGAACTCGTGAAGCGGCGGGTCGAGCAAGCGGATGGTGGCCGGGAAGCCTTTGAGCGCCTTGAAGATGCCGGTGAAGTCCTCACGTTGATAGGGCAGCAGCTTGGCCAGTGCGGCCTTGCGGGCCGGCACGTCGGTGGCCAGAATCATCTCGCGCATCGCGTCGATGCGGTCGCCCTCGAAGAACATGTGTTCGGTGCGGGTCAGGCCGATGCCGGTGGCACCAAAGGCCATGGCGATGCGGGTTTGCTCGGGCGTGTCGGCATTGGTGCGCACGGCGAGCTTGGTGGCCTGCGCGCACCATTCCATGAGTTGGAGGAAGTTTTTGTACTTGGCGGTTTTCTTGGCGGCCTTGTCGCCATCGACGATGCCGGTGATAATTTCGGACGGGGCGGATTTGATTTGGCCGCCGTACACGAGACCGGAGGTGCCGTCGATGGAGAGGTAGTCGCCTTCCTTGAACGTCTGGCCGGAAGCGGTGACGGTGAGCTTGTCGTAGTCAATTTCCACGGCGGAGGCGCCGCAGATGCAGACCTTGCCCATTTGGCGGGCCACCAGCGCGGCGTGCGAGGAGACGCCGCCCTTGGCGGTGAGGATGCCTTCGGCGGCGATCATGCCGCGGAGGTCTTCCGGGCTGGTTTCGTTACGCACGAGCAGGACTTTTTCGCCGCGGGCTTCGGCGGCGACGGCGCGGTCGGCATTCAGATAGATCTTGCCGGAGGCGGCGCCGGGGCCGGCTGGCAGGCCCTTGGCGAGCGGCTTGGCCTTGGCGATTTCCGCCGGGTCGAAGATCGGGGCGAGCAGTTGGTCGAGCTGATCGGCGGGGTTGCGCAACACGGCGGTTTCCCAGTCGATGAGTTTTTCCTTCACCATGTCCATGGAGATTTTGAGGGCGGCCGCGGCGGTGCGTTTGCCGTTGCGGGTTTGCAGCATGAACAACTTGCCTTCCTGAACGGTGAACTCGACGTCCTGCACGTCCTTGAAATGTTTCTCAAGGATCTGGCGCACCTTGAGCAATTCCGCATAGGACTTGGGCATCTCCTTGTTCAGGTTG
>JBILFE010000367.1:0-4597 GCA_044351705.1 Luteolibacter sp.
CCGCCAATGAAAATTTCGAGCAAGCTGCCGAGGCTGGTGGCCACCGGGATCATGGAGTTGCGGAAAGCATGGCCGAACACCGCCCGCCTGAAGCTCACGCCCTTGGCCACCGCGGTCCTCACATAGTCGGCCGCCAGGTTGTCCATCAGGTTGTTCTTGGTCATCATCGTCAGCATGGCAAACGAGCCGACAGCATAACAAGTCAGCGGCAGCACCGTGTGATGGGCCAGATCCTTGAGCTTGCCCCAGTTGTCGAGTTGGTCGAAGTCCGCGCTGGTCAAACCGAACAGCGGGAACAGGTGCATGCGCGCGCCGAGGTGAACCAGCAGGATCGCCCCCAGCGCAAATCCCGGGATGGAATAGCCCAGGAATATCAGCACCGAGCTGGAGCTGTCGATGAAGGTCCGGTGTTTCAAGGCTTTCAGCACTCCCAGCGGCAAACACACCGCGTATGTTAGAATGGCGGTCAGCAGGCCGAAGTAGACCGCAATGGGCATCCGCGCGAGGATCATCTGCCCCACCGGTTCGTTATATGAAGTCGAGCGGCCCAGATCGCCCTGCAGCAGGCCGCTGCAGCGGGTTTGATAGACGACGGCGCGCGGGGCGTATGACGGTGCTTCGTCCGTGTTGGAATTGCGGCGGAGGTATCTAAGCTGGCGGTCATGTTCGCTTTCATAACGGACTTTCCAGGCTTCTCCGCTGATGGGTTTGCCGGATTGCGCGAAGACCGCGGTGGCCACCTCCGCGCCGTGGCGCACCACATGAACCATCCGGCCATCGCCGCGCAACACGATGACGGCGGTGTTTTCCGGGTCGATGCCGCCGCCGATGCTCTCATCTTCCAAGCCTCCGAATTCACCCTTGGAGATGTGGGTTTCCTTGGGGAAAATCCCCAGCCATTGCGCGTAGCCGACCCAGATTGGCTTATCGAGTCCGAATTGTTCCTCGACCTCCTCCAATTGTTCTTCGTTCATGCCGCCCTGGGTTTGCGGTGAGGTGGCGCGTTTGCCGCCCTGATCCGCGCCGCGTGCCGCTTGTTGCAGCATGCGCTCACCGGGGCCGCCCGGCACAAAGCGGGTGATGGTGAAGACCAGCAAGGTGATGCCCAGCAAGGTTGGAGGAATCAGCAGGAGTCGGCGCAGCAGATACTTTTTCACACGCGTGTCAGAGTGATTTTTTGGCAAAGACCAAGCCCGTGCGCGACGGCGTGTAGAGGTTCATGATGCCCGCCTCGGTGACCGGATAATCACCGCTGGCAGCGACGCGTCCGTGGCCGCCAAAGTCCCGGTCATCCGTGTCCAGCACCACCGTGCGGACCGCTTGGTCCGGGACATGCAGCGGATAGCCAAATGCCGAGTCGCCCACCGAAAAATTCAGCACCACCACGAGTCCCGCGCGCTCGGCGCAGAGGATTTTCCGCTCGCCATCCAGATGCAGCAAGCGTGCCGGCGGCGCGGCGAGAAGGTGGTGGTTGCGGGCCAGTTGCATGAGGCTGCGATCAAAGGCCGCGAGCCACTGGTATTTGAGCGCGGGGTTATCCACCAATGACCACTGGCGCCGGCAATAATGATACGACCAGGCGTTGCCTTCGCGTGGAAAATCCAGCCACTCGGGGTGGCCGAATTCATTGCCCATGAAGTTGAGCCAGCCCTCGCCGCCGAGCACCAGCGTGGTGAGCCGGATGAGTTTGTGCAATGCAATGCCGCGCTCGATGACCGCATCCGCATCGTCCTTGCCCATGTGCTCGTACATTTCCTTGTCCATCAACCAAAAGGCGAGCGTCTTGTCGCCCACCAACGCTTGGTCGTGGCTTTCGGCGTAGGCGATGGTGGCTTCGCCGTGGCGGCGGTTGGTCAGCACGTTCCACAGTTCGCCGAGGTTCCAATCCTCGTCGCGGCTGTGTTTGAGCACCTTGATCCAGTGATCCGGGATGCCCATGCTGAGGCGGTGGCTGAAGCCCATCCCGCCTTCCGCATGCGGCCGGCACAACCCGGGCATGCCCGACATGTCTTCCGCGATGATCAACGCACCCGGCTTGAAGCCGGATATCAAGCGGGTCGCAAGTTGCAGATAGACAATGGCATCCTCATCCACGTCCGCGCTGAAGTAGTCGTCATAACTGCCGAACGCCCGCATCCCCCGCGAATGATAGAGCATCGAGGTGACTCCATCAAAACGGAACCCGTCAAACCGAAATTCCTCCAGCCAGTAGCGCACATTCGACAGCAAAAACTGGCGCACCTCCGCCCGCCCGTAGTCGAAACATTTCGAATCCCACGCGGGATGCTCGCCACGCCCGTCGGCATGGAAATATTGGTTTCCCGATCCATCAAAATCATTGAGCCCCTCGGCCAGGTTTTTCACCGCATGCGAGTGCACCAGGTCTAACAAAATAGCCAGGCCCAGGCCGTGGGCGGTGTCGATGAGGTACTTCAAATCCTCCGGGGTGCCGAAGCGTGAGCACGGCGCGAAGAACGATGAGACGTGGTAGCCGAAGGAGCCGTAATACGGATGTTCCTGCACGGCCATGAGTTGCACCGTGTTGTAGCCGGCACGGGCGATGCGCGGCAGAATGTGGTCGGCAAACTCGCGGTAGTTGTGCAAGCGCGGTTCCTCGCCGGCCATGCCGACGTGGGCCTCATAAATAAGCGGGCTGGTGATGGTGGCCGGATCAAACGTGTGCCGCCACTTGTAGGGTTGCGGCGGCTGCCAGATCTGTCCCGCGAAATCATGGCTGTTCGGGTCTTGGACGGCCCGCCGGATGCACGCGGGGATCCGGTCCCGCCGCGAGCCATCCGCGCCGACGACGTGGAGTTTGACCTGCTGGCCGTGATCCAGCGTGGCCAGCGGCACTTGCAGTTGCCAGATGCCGTTGTCGGTGCGGGTGAGCGGGTGACTGTCCCGGTTCCAGCCGTTGAAATCCCCGATGAGTGAGACGGCGCGGGCCGCCGGGGCCCACTCGCGGATGTTCCAGTGTCCGGCCATGGTGTTGCAATGAATCCCCATGAACTTGTGCCCGTTGGCGTAGGCGGCCAGCGCATTGCTTCCCGTCCCGATCGCGCTCAAGGCGGTATTAAAGCGCGCGATGCGCCGCCTGATGGCATCCTCATGGGGTTCCAGCCAGGGATCGTTGCGTACCAGTATCGGTTTGTCCGAAGTCACGCACCCATGATGTCGCGCGCGGGGCCCGCGGGAAAGTAAAATCCGATCAAATGTCCGCCGCCCCGCTGCCAGCCGCCCTGGCGTGGCGGATTGACTTTGCCGCCCGACCGCAAAGCGCCAGTCACTCTGGATTTTGGCAAATTTACGGTGGACAAGTCCGCACCCAGCGGTTACTCACGCCTCGTTGCCCGCACGGCTGACCGTCGCGGCAGAACTCGGCAGAGTAGCTCAGTGGTAGAGCAGAGGACTCATAAGCCTTTGGTCGGCGGTTCAAATCCGCCCTCTGCTACCAGTTCTTTTTCAACGATAACACCCCACTCATGAATGCCACCGCCGGGATGAACCGCAGATCGTTTATCCGCCGCAGCGGCACCGTGGCAACGGCATTTGCCTGCCGTCATCGGCCCGGGCCGCCAAGGCAGCGGTCTATTAACACCAACCGCCAATAACCGGATGCACTCGCAAATCTTTAAACCGCTGGTCGCGCTCGGCCTCGGCCTCGCGCTGGCAAGCGCCGCACGCGCGGCCGACCCTGCGCCACCACCCGCCAAGCTCAGCCTGCTGATCCTGAGCGGCGCTAACAACCACAATTGGAAAACCACCACCCCGGTGCTCCAGAAGTTCTACGAGGAGAGTGGACGCTTTGTCGTGACGGTGAGCGAGAATGTTCCGGCGCTCACTGGCGCTGATTTTGGGAAGTATGACGCGCTGGTGTGCAACTACACCACCTATCCGAAAATCGAGGGCCACCGGTGGCCGGCCGCGACGGAACGGGCGCTGCTGGATTACATCGCCGCCGGGCATGGCTTCGTGTTGTTTCACGCGGCAAGCACCGCGTGGGCCGATTGGCCGGAATTCGGCGACCTGATCGGGCTGACCTGGCAGAAGAACAAGGCGACGGGTGCCAATATCAGCGGTCACGGGGCCATGCATTCCTTCGCCATCACCCTAACGGATGCCAATCACCCGGTCACCAAGGGCATGAAGAACTTCCAGCATGTGCCTGATGAGTTATATCATCGCCAACTCCTGCACCCGACAGCAAAGGTTCTGGCCACGGCCTATTCTTCTCCCGACAAGAATGGCAGCGGTGCCGATGAACCGATGGTCGTGGTCACCGAACACGGCAAGGGCCGGATGTTCCATTGCGCGATGGGCCACCATGTTCCCGCAATGGCAGGCGCCGGTTTCCAAGCCTTGATGCTGCGCGGCACCGAATGGGCCGCCACCGGCAAGGTGACCATCCCGACTCCCGCAGACCTGCCTCCAGCGTCGCAAGAAAATTCAAAATGATATCGGCCTCTTTCACGGAATTTTGGATGTTGGATGTTGGATGTTGGATGTTGGATGTTCGATGTTCGATGTTCGATGTTGGATGTTCGATGTTCGATGTTGGATGTTCGATGTTCGATGTTCGAAATCTTTTCTTCCAATT
>JBILFE010000368.1:0-4591 GCA_044351705.1 Luteolibacter sp.
CCTGCCTTGGCTTCGCGCTTGAACATGGACTTTAACTTTTTTGTCCTGCACCCCGGTCTGGTGGATATTTGATTGCGCGACAATTTGGATGTGAGGAGAGACACAAGACCCGAGACGGCAAGACGCAAGACAAGAAAAAGAAGTGGGTCGCAACGTCTCTTCTCTTGCGTCTTGTGTCTCCAAGTCTTGCTGTCTTCAAATCAGATCGCCGGCGGTGACGGAGGTCTGCTCGCGGGAACCGAGGATGCGGGCCTGGCGGGTCACTTGGGCCGCGCTGGCATCAAAGCGGTAGCCGTGGCAATTGGGACACAGGGCGGTGCTGCTGCCAAGGATCGAACTGCATCCTTCGCATACCTTGTAGGCGGTCGGATTGGCGGCAATTTTGGCGGCGGTTTGCGCCCGCGAGTTGAGAGGTTGGGTGGCTGGCATGGAAAGATGAAAAAAGCGGCACCGGGTGCCCGGACCGCTTGTTTCGATAGGTGGGGGCGCCCGGGATCAGGCGAGGCTGGCAAGCGCCTTGGCGGTTTTGCTCTTGAGATTGGCGGCCTTGTTCGGGTGGATGAGGTTGCGTTTGGCGGCCTTGTCCAGGGCGGAAGAAAGGATGTTGGAGGCGCTAACGGCGACGGCTTTGTCGCCAGCGGCGACAGCGGCAAGGGTCTTTTTGCGGAGCGTCTTCATGCGGGTTTTATCCGCACGATTGCGCTCGGTGCGGACTTCAGTTTGACGGACGCGCTTGAGGGCGGATTTGGTGTTGGCCATGGTATTAGGGGAAAGATTGCCGGATTTGGTGACGGCGGGCGGCAGACCATAGAGACTCGCGCCATGCTGTCAAGCTCGGGTTTGTGGAATTTTCAGGAATTGTGGCTGGCGCTCTTAAAAGCTGGCGTAGTTTCCTCGGATTGCAGGCTGGACAAGGAACTGCGGATGACAAAAACATCGGCTCCGAGGCCGACGCGGTTGTAGAGATCGATGACATCACGGCCGCTCATGCGGATGCAGCCATAAGAGGCAGGAACTCCGAGGCGGCGCTCTTCCGGAGTGCCGTGAATGTAAATACAGCGGGCAAAAGCATGGCGGTTGCCGCGTTCCGTGCCGCGCAGCCAGAGGATGCGGCTCACGATGGGATCGCGTCCACGGGCATCAGGTCTGACAATCTCGCCGGTGGGGTGGCGGTGTTTGAAAACGGCGCCTACCGGAACCTTGTCACCAATTTTGCGGCTCACTTCCATGCGTCCAAGTGGCGTGCAGTTGCTGCCAGGACGGTCTCCCGTACCAAATTTGGAAGTCGACACCTTGTAGGATTTGACCGCCTTGCCATCTTTCAACAACAGCATCTTTTGGTCCCGGATGCTGACCACCACCTTGTGATTGGCGTCCTTGTTGTCCCAGCCGCAACTGGTAAATCCAAGCACAGTGAGCACGCTGCAGGTGGCAAACACAAAAAGTCGCATCGGGATTGGGCGGGGGGCTTGACTACTTGGCGAGCGGGGTGTCTCCGGCAGGGATGGCGGTGGGCAACATCCGGGCAATGGAGGCCAGCGAGGTGTAGAAGAAACCGACGGGGAATGGCAGCAGAAGGATGGCCGAGGACCAGCGGCCTTGCATGGCCGCCTCAACCACCACAAACAGGAAGAAGAAACCGAAGAGCAACTCCACAAATGGAGTGAGCGTCTTCATGGCCTTGTAGCTGCTCTTTTTCCAGTCATGGCGCATGGCTTGATCGATGCCGTACTTGGGGGTGCGGACAAAGGCGGATTCATGATTGCATAGCGCTTCAAGGACCGCTTTGGCATTGCTGATGGACATGCCGATGCCAAGCGCCAACAGCAATGGCAAATATGGGATTTCCTTCCACCACGATCCGGGTCGCAGCGCTTTTTGGGAAACCAGATAGAACAATATCACCGACACCGAGGAGAAAAAGAAAATCGGCACGTTGACGATATAGTGGCCGTACTTGCCGAAATCCGGCTGGCAGTGCTGATTCGGATAGATCAGGAAGCACAGACAGATCAGCATCAGGTAGGCAAAATTCGACGTCAGATGGGCCGTGGCCTCCAGTTTGATGAACAACGGCACATTGCTTTTCCAGATGGCAGGCAGGACTTTTTTGCAAACTTGGATAGAGCCTTTGGTCCAACGGTGCTGCTGGCTTTTAAAGCCGTCCATATCGACGGGCAGCTCGGCGGGAGTTTCCACGTCATTGAGGAAGATGAAGCGCCAGCCTTTGAGTTGGGCGCGGTAACTCAAGTCCATATCCTCGGTGAGGGTGTCATGTTCCCAGCCGCCGGCATCGGTGATGCATGACTTGCGCCAGATTCCACCCGTGCCATTGAAAGTGAAAAACCGACCGGACCGATTGCGGGCGGTTTGTTCCAGTTCGAGATGACCGTCCAAAAACATCGCTTGGATGCGGGTCAGCACGTTGAAGGTGCGGTTGAGATGAGCCCACCGGGTTTGAATCAGGCCAATCTTTTCGTCAGTGAAATAGTGCACGGTTTTTTGCAACAGGTCCGGATTGGGGACAAAATCCGCATCCAGAATGAGCAAGTACTCGCCCTTGGCAAACTTGGTGCCGTTTTCAAGCGCGCCCGCCTTGTAGCCGGTGCGGTCGCTGCGGTGAATGTGTTGGGCATCAAACCCGCGCGCCTTGAGGCGTTCGATGCCTTGGTGACAAATTTCCACGGTTTGGTCGGTGGAATCATCCAACAACTGGATTTGCATTTTGTCCTGCGGGTAATCGAGCGCGGCGACGGCTTCGAGCAAGCGGTCCACGACGTGCATTTCGTTGAACACCGGCAGTTGAATGGTGACCAGTGGCAGCTCTGCAAAGTGCGCGAGCGGGTGTGGGCGCTTGCGGGCGTGTTTGAGATAAAGAAAGACGATGGTCAGGCGATGCGATCCGTAGCCGGCCAGGCCGAGCAAAACCATGATGTAACAAAAATACCAAAGGGGTGAGGACCAGTCCATGGGAATTAAAAAGGGTATAGTGGTTTGGGAAAGGGGCGTTCGCTGGTGGCTAGGGCATAATCGGGAAAAATCCCCGCTCCATGTCGGACAAATGGTGCCGGAATGAATGGCCGTGCACGCGCTCTGTGACAGAAACCGGGTGCTGGGTCAAGCGCGGATTTTGGGAGATTTGCCGCGTGGCAGGGCACGACCGCGCATCGGATAGGTCAGCAACCGGTGGTTGCGGCACTGCCACCGCAATGGCTGCGCGTCCAACGGGCCCCGCCTGGCCGGGAATTTTCCAGCCACCACAGGCCGGCAAACGCCGCATAGTATGCGGCAAACTCCAGTACTTTGGACCAATACCGGATGGGAGCATCACCCCCATGACAACCGCAGGCAATGTCCAACTGCTTCAACCACGCCCAGGCGATGGCCACCGCAAAGATCGTCACCAATCCCGCTAACACCAGCAGCGTCCCCCGCCGCAGCAGGCCCAGCAGCAGGCAAATGCCCGCCACCATCTCCACCCACGGCACCGTATAGGCCGCCACCGCATCCAAAGGTGCCGTCACCAGTTGGTAGTTAGCAACATCCTGCGTGAAGCGGCTCAGACAAAAACCTTGTGACTGCCGCTCCAGACGAACCACGAGCCCAGTCCGGCCCGCAACAGCCACGCCAGCACCGTTAGATATGTCCGCCCGCAGTCCATGCCCGGCAGCATCCGCCATCCCCCGCCACCGCGCAAGCGGATTGTGGTTTAGGCTACAGCGCCCGCAAGCCAGAAATATTTCCAGAAATTCATTTCCTGATTGCGTCGGGTGTTGCGGGCTGAAATGCTCGCGCGGATGAATGGCAAACTATTGGAAGGAAAAGTCGGTGTGGTTTTCGGGGTGGCTAACAAGCGCAGCATTGCCTGGGCGATCGCGCAGGCGTGGGCGGAACAAGGGGTGAAATTGATTTTCAACTATCAAGGCGAGCGGGTGAAGGAGAATGTGGAGGAGCTGGCGGCCACTTTCGGTGAGGATGTGGCGCTCTATCCGTGTGACGTCACCAGCGATGAGGAGATTGATGCGTTTTTCAAAAACGTCCGCCGCCACACGCAGCGGGTGGACCTGTTATTGCACTCGGTGGCCTACGCGCCGCGGGAGGCGCTGGAAGGGCGGTTTCTGGCCACCAGCCGCGAGGCGTACCGGCTGGCACATGATATATCCGCCTACTCGCTCATTGCCCTGGCGCAACGGGTGGAACCCATGATGACTCATGGCGGCAGCATTCTGGCGATGAGCTACTACGGTGCCGAAAAGGTCATTCCCCATTACAATATCATGGGTGTGGCCAAGGCCAGCTTGGAAGCCTGCACCCGCTACCTCGCATCGGATATGGGGCACAAGGCCATCCGCGTCAACTGCATCAGTGCAGGCCCGGTACAGACGCTTGCGGCGCGCGGCATCGCCGGCTTCGGCCAGATGATCAAGCACTATGAGGAGCACGCGCCGCTGGGTCGGTCCTGCACGCTGGAGGAAATCGGAGCCACCGGGGTGTTTCTGGCCAGTGACGGCGCCGCCGCCATTTCAGGCCAGGTCCTCTACGTCGATGGCGGCTATCAAATCATGGGCATGTAGACCACCCGGCCGGCGTC
>JBILFE010000369.1:0-4583 GCA_044351705.1 Luteolibacter sp.
GCACCACCGCAAGTGGATATGTGTGGGTGGTCACCCGCCTGGTGCTAGGGTTGGTGTTATTCCGCACCATGTTCCAGCAGTTTTCCCATGCCGAGTTCGGCTTCTGGTCGCTGTTGTGGTCGTTGTTCGGCTATGGCATCCTGTTAGATTTCGGCTTTGGCTTCACCGCCCAAAAATCCGTCGCGGAAAAAACCGCGACCGGTGACATCGCCGGCCTGAGCAAACTGTTGGCGACGATTTTGTGGACGTTTATCGGCATGGCGGCGGTGTTGCTGGTGGTGTTTTTGCTCATCCGTGATCCGTTCCTGTCCCGGATGGGGGTGCTGGCGGCAGATCGCGTGGAGTTCGGACGCGCCTACGCGGTGTTTTTCATCGGCTTGGCGGTCATGTTTCCTCTGGGTTTGTTTCCCGAAATCCTGAGGGGCCTGCAGCGCATCGATCTCGCCAATTGGGTCGGTACCCTCACCACGGTGTGCAACTTTGGCGTGCTGTATTGGGGGCTCATGGCGCATTGGAGCCTGTGGCTGTTGATGTGCGTGAGCGTGGTGTCCAGCATCACACCTAACATCATTGCCGCCGTCATGGCGATCCGCCGCCTGCCCGGCATTTCGCTATCTCCCAAATGGTTCGAGTGGCGCGCGGTGCGGGTGCAAATGGGTTTTTCGATCACCGCGTATTTGATCACCTTCAGCAACATGCTGATGGCCAAGAGCGATCAATTGGTCATTTCGCTCACTCTTGGCGTGGCCTTGGTGGCGATCTATCAAGCGGGTTACAAAATGGGCGAGATGCTCGGCTTGCTCAGCGTCCAACTCCAACAGGTCCTCTCGCCGGCGGCGGCGGAAATGTATGCCCGGGGGGACGATGCCGGCCTGCGGACCCTGCTGATTCGCAGTTCGCGGCTCATGTTTCTGTTGGTTACGCCGTGCTATGTGCTCTCCGCCGTTTATTTGGAACCGTTGATCGGTTTGCTCACGGGCATGACCCGTGTGCCGCGCAACACCTGGTGGATCGGCCAGGCGCTGTTGCTCGCGGTGTATAGTTCGCAGATTACCAATGGTTGTGCCAAGCGGGTGCTGATGATGTGCGGCGAGGAAAAGCGCCTGCTGTTCATTGCGCTCACGGAGGCCGCGGCCAACGTGGTGCTGAGCATTATCCTGGCCTATCAGGTTGGCGTGCTCGGGGTGGCCATCGGCACCATGATTCCGACGATTGTGGTGGGCTGGTTGTGGGTGCTCCCGCTGACCATTGACAAGTTGGCGCTGCCATTAAGAACGTATTTGGCCTATCACCTGCAAGGCACCCTGCTGCCCTTGGTGGTGTTTGCTCTGATCTTGGCCGCGCTCACGCGGTGGTGTCCGGCCGCTGACCACAGCGGCTTTCTTGACCTCGGTTGGCGCGGACTGCTGTGCATGGTGCCTCTGCTGGTTCTCGGCCGCAAGGTGCTGGGCGGTATGTCCCGCCCTGACAACCCCTCCGCCTGAGGTTGCTGGCACCGGCGGATTTTGTCGGGACGTTGTCATGAACGTCGAAGTGGTGGCACCGCCGCCGTGGGAGAGAGGCGGTACTCGTGAGCCTCGTCGGATACGACGGCGTCTTCTGTGAACAGATCCAAGAAGCTGTCTGTCTTTCTGGAGTTGTGGGCCTGGAAGAAGCCAGCGATTGGAACGGGTAGTTCGGTTTTCATTGTGTTGTTTTTTCTGTTGGGGACCCGATTCGGCTTTCATGAGCGGATTATTCGTGGTCTCCCCTGCCACAGGCAGAGCGCTCAATCTTCGTCACTTGCCACACGCCATCATGACCCGAAAGGAGGCTAGGCTCGATCTGTCACGAACTATGAACCTCAATCCCACTGAAACCGTATGTCAGTCGGCTTAAGCTTGAGGCCCAAGAGTTCGTTAAAAAGGTCAGCGGCAAAAGACTCTTCAGCATCGGGTGGGATGCGGGATATCCAGTCAATCCCGTCCCTATCCAAAATAAAAGCATCGGGATCCATTCGTTTGCGCAGTGTGGCGGCGGAAATCCGGAGGTTGCTGAATCGCTTGTTTAGATGCGCCACCGACCGAACCGGGAGTTCGGTATCGACCACGAGATAAAGTTGGTGATCGAGATCCATGCAGATTGCACCGTGACCATCCTTGTTGAAATTCAGCCAGATATTCTGTCTAAATCCGTCTGATGTGCGCAATTCGTTACTATTACCCAAAAACGTTTGGTCAACGCCATCCTCAACACAGATCGCAGCGGTATCGTGTGTTGTCGATATAGCGCGAGACCCAGTGCTGCAGTCAAGCAACAAGGAAGATATCGCAATCAGTATAGAGCTATGCCAGCGCATAATATCTTGCTGAACGTTTGATGTGCGCCCACCGGCGCGGTTGAATTGCTGTTGAAATGAAATTGAAAAGCTTATGGCCGGTTGGTGCGTCACGACTTGTTGGCATCTTTTATTCTACCAGAGGGCTGGAATACTGAGAGAGGAAACGCAGGATATGCTGGCGGCAGACCTTCGTGCCTCGAAGTGTCTCAACGCCATGCCCTGCCATCCGAACGAATACTGAAGCTGGTAGGGCGGTATGTAGCATTCTGCGACATCAACCCTGAAACCAAACCTGCCGTAGAACCCAGGATCCCCATAGACGAAAAGAATATCCGCCCCGGTCTCCTCCAGCCGCTCAATGCCGCTCTTGATCAGACATGACCCGATGCTGCGCTTCTGATGGTCGGGGCTTACGGCAAGAGGGGCCAAAATGTATCCTATGAATTCCTGCGACTCATGCATCCTCACCGGGCTGAAAGCTACATGTGCCACTACAACGTCGTCAGCTTCGGCCACCAACGAGATGACGGGAGGTGCTGCCTTTTCAGATAAAAGATTAACTGCAAGCTGTGAGACGATGTCGCCTTCTCCATGTGGAAAAGCCGACAAATGAACGCGCCGAACAGCGTCTGCATCATCTAGTGTGGCTATTCGGATCTTCATTTGTTTCTGCCAACGTTTTTGTGATGGCGGCCGCGCGGTTGAGGTGATTTAGCGGGGTGGTTGAGGAGCTTCAGGCGGCTTGCCATCCACAACTTGTGTGTGCCCAGCATGGGCACGTTGTAAATGGGGTTGAAGTCCCCTGTAGGAATACCAGAACATGAAAATGAAGAAACTACCATCTGAAGCCAACTCGCGAAGGGTAACCGACGCGGGGAAGGAAGGCTAGGAGAAAGCCGCGAGCCAATGGACAAGAACCGCATAGAAGGCCGACTCGGAGCGATGAGCTGGCACAACACAGCGAAATCGTCTGGTATGCCCGTGGAAGTAAATTCGGTGGCAGTGCGGCGGAGCAACGTGCAATTATCTGGGGAACCGGAGCGCAGCGGAGATAGACTGCCCGGAGGGCCGCCCCGCGAGGGGTGAGCGAAGCGAATCAGATCCCGCCGCTCTCAGGGGGCGGGAAGTCAGCAGAGGTCGTAGTAGTCGGGAAAATGAGCCGGGGGTCGAAATGGACCCGTTTAAACATCGCGACCGGAGGCCTCAACCGATGAAGGATCTAACCAATGAGGAGGGGATCGACCCCGTCACGGACAAGCCAAGCGACGACGCCAGACGGCGAGGCGAGCTTGAGAGTCGCGACGGAGAGAAGCATGGAGCCCCTCAAGAACGAACCCTGATCGAGGAAATCCTTGACCCGGAAAACCTCTCGGAAGCGTGGAAACGCGTGAAGAGAAACAAAGGTGCTCCGGGGATCGATGGCATGACCGTCGAGGACTTCCCCGCGTTCGCGCGGGAGCATTGGCCGAGGATTGCCACTGCGATCAGAGAAGGAACCTACCGGCCCGCCGCACCGCCCCCATCACTGTGTTGGTCGGCGTCCCGTCATCCACCGTCCACGAGCGCACCGAAAACGACGCCGCCCCGGCCACCGCCGGCGGCAACCCGGCACCGTCCGCGCCGGGTTGCGCCGCGCTGGCACCGCCGCCCCACGCTGCTAACAAAACGGCCCCCCCCTGCCGCAAGCGCCTGTCCATCTTCCTTTATAGGGTGATTGCCGATGGATCACCCATCAGGGTCGTTAGGGGGCTAGCGAGGGTCAATCCAACGGATTGTCCGCGGGATTGACGCCGGGCCGGAATGCGTCCAGACTCCCGGCGCATGTCACGCCCCAGCTTAATCCTCAAACTCAGTTGCCCCGACCAACCCGGCATCGTCGCCAAAATCGCCAACTATGCCGCGAGCCACCGCGGCAACCTGGTTGAGTTCAACCAGTTCTCCGACCCGTTAGGCAGCAAGTTTTTCGCCCGTCTGGAAATTGAGACCCATGATCTGGATGTGGATGTGGAGGATTTCATGGATGGATTTGGCACGCTGGGGCGCTCGTTGCACGCGAATTGGCACTTCCGGCGGCTGCCCTACCTGATGCGCACGGCGGTGCTAGTGACCAAGACCGATCATTGCCTCAATGAAATCCTGTGGCGCACCGAACTCGGTGAACTGCCGATAGAAATCACCTCCATCATCGGCAATCGCAGCAACTGCCGGCCCATCGCGGAGCATGCCAACATTGCCTTCCATGAAATCGACATGGACGGGCCCA
>JBILFE010000370.1:0-4579 GCA_044351705.1 Luteolibacter sp.
GTGGAGCGCCAGGCGGCGGCCGATCCCATCCCGCCATTGCTTGCCAAGGGCGAGGTCTACAAGGGCGAGGGCGGGACCGATCCGCTGATCTATGGTAGTGCCGTAGGGCATAAGAAGTTCATCATGCTCTATCTCGATTTCCCGGACATGGAGATGAACATCGATACCCACGAGCGCGCCCGCGCGGTCCTGGGAGACGGCAAGTTCGAGCAATTGTTAGACAGCCAGTCGTATGGCAAACTCAGATGCGGCATCGAGCAGGTGCATGGTTGGCGGCGGCTGTCGAAGCAGGTGGGGCAATACAGCAGCGCGACGACGGAGTCGCATCGCGAGCTTTTCGTTGAAATCTTCAAGACCTATCCTGAGATCGACTTTCGCGAGTATGACTACATCGTGGCCAACATGCCGCGTATCGGCAATACCGCCTTTGGTGAGCGCGATGACCTGGCCATTCCCTATCGCGGAGGCAAGATCAAGGTCGCCCTGAACCTCACCAGCCCCAACCCCATCGTGCTGGCCCATGAGACCGCCCACCTGATGGGCTTGCCGGACTTGTACACCTATGGCGGCGTCGCGGGACCCAAAAACCCGGCCGGCCCCTGGGACATCATGTCGGAGGCGGGACGCAGCACGGGATTTCTTGGCTGGCACCGCCACAAGCTCCAGTGGCTTGATGCCGGGCGCAAAACCTATCTAACAAAGAGCGCGCAATCCCTGGAGCTGACTCCATTGAGCGGCTCTACCGGAATTTCGATGATTGTGGTGCCGGTGGGTGATCCGGCACGCCCGAGCAAGGTCTTTGTCATTGAGGTGGCGCAGGCCATTCGGCCCGCGGAGGGAGCGACTTCCAAAGCCGGAGGCGTGCTGGTTTACAGTGTGGACGCGACCCTCGCCACCGGCCAGAACCCGGTCGTGGTTTATCCGCGCGCCAGTCTCGACGAGGCGGTCTTTCACACCGGTGACAACTTCGAGCACCCGGATGCACCCTTCAGGTTACAGGTGCTCAAGCGTCTCGAGGGTGACAGCTACAGCCTGGACATTCAGCTCAAGGATTGAGCGGCCAACCCGTACAGCCCGCGACCGCCCCTCAAGCCCCCTCCAGCCCCGCGTCCTGGAATGTGCTGAACTCAGTAAACGACCTCGTTTTTGACGCAATGGCGAGCAAGTTAAATTCCCCAAAGGTGCGGTCAAGCTAAGGTTTTTTGGGGGATTGTGGATGACGATTTTTACCACTGAAGCACTGAGGACCACTGAAACCACTGAAATATATATCAATTAATGATCAGTGTTCTCAGTGGTAATCAGTTCCTCAGTGCATTTGAATCCTGCCCAGAAGTATCCCAAGATCTTCATCGATTTGGCAGGCAACATCACCGACGAAAGGTTATGGTTCTTTGCGGGTCTGGCATTGATCTACGCCATCTTCCGCTTCGTCGAGGGCTATGGATTATGGAAGGAGCGGGTTTGGGCCGAATGGCTGGCCTTGATAAGCGGAGCCGTCTATCTCCCCTTTGAGGTTTACGAAGTGTGCCTCAGACACTCGTGGGTGACGGTCCTTGCGCTGGGTGCCAATCTGGCAGTGGTTGGCGTCGTTGCCTATGTGTTGATCCGCAAGCGCTCCCAAGCCACCTGAATGGTCGCAACCCCGGGCGCAGGGAGTCAATTCCGTCAGGCACGCTTCACCCCTTGCTTCGTCATCGATTGCCAAGTGTAAAGTCAACCACAAACCCCGCGCCCGGCCGGGACCGATTTTCCAAGCGTCCGCCAAGTTCAGACTTCCTGAGCTAGGCATTGAATTGAAATGCATAACTCCGCATTGTCACTTCTTCCATCCAGAAACCCATGCGCGGCTGATTCACGGAGAAAGGACTGGACACGTGACCAGGCGACACTTAGGATTGCGATATGATTCAGACCATTGACGCCCTCGCACAAGGTGCCATTGAACTGCCTCCGGAGCAGAGATTCACGCTTGCGCAACGGATTCTGGCCAGCATTGAACCATCTGGTGATGAGGGAGTTGACAGGGCTTGGGCGTCGGAGATTCGAGAGCGGATGAGAAGATACGACTCAGGGGAGACTAAAGGGACTCCGGGAGCGGAAGTTTTTTCCGATGTAGACCGCCGTCTCGCCCCATGAATCTTGAATTTCTGCCTGAAGCACGGGCCGAGTTTTACGACGCTGTCGATTTCTACGAGGACAAGGAGGGTGGCCTTGGGAAGCAATTCAGAGCCGAGATATGGGAGGCTTGTTCCACGATTTCATCTCATCCTCTGCTCTGGCGGGAACGGGAGGGGGGCTTTCGGCGGGTCAACTGCCCCGTATTTCCCTACTTCATCGCCTACTTTAGAAGCGGTTCCTGCCCGGCACCATGTCCTCCCACCTCAAGCCTCCATGCCCGGCGCGGCAAAGGCCACCGCCTGTTGCAAGGTGCGACCGGCGGCCAGAATACTATAATCATCGTAGGACACTTTTTCCACAGGCGGCGTGAAGACATGGTTGGCGATGTTGCCAACCACCCAGGCGGCGCATGCTTCCGCCGCATCCAGATCTGCCTGAGAAAAATCCGCCCATTGCTCAATGGCCACATCACCGGCAGTGGCTCCCAGCGCGAAATAACACGGCCGCGGCATGACTTCACCGCGCCGCACCAATGCGGCGGCATACAGCGGAAGTTGCAGGTTTTTCCATCGGTAAATCACCGGTTTGCCATTGGCCACCCCGGCATGCAGCGCGGGAGAATCCGTTAGATGGGGTGCCGGCACGCTTGAGGCGATGATCTTGCTGCGGTGTTCCTTTTCCACTGTGTCCACCTTGCCGGTTTTGTAATCGATGACGCGCAGCTCGCCGCTCTCACGGTGGCGGTCGATGCGGTCGATTTTGGCCACCAGCATGGCGTCGCCCACCGGGATCTCCACCTTGCGTTCGACGTCCACCACCTGCCAGCCCGCGGCCCGCTCGCCGGCCTGGATGCGCGCCAGCCATGTGAGGCGCTGGCGCAGCGACTCGGTTTGTATTCTAACAGCCATGGGGACGCGTTTGCCGAATGCTGCGGTGACCACACGATCGAGCTCCGCCGAGAGCCAGGCGCTCAAGGTTTCGGATTTATCGAACTCGCGGGCTTCCACATCCTTGCCCCAACATTCCAGCACTTCATGGGCCACGGTACCGAAATCGCGGGCATTCCATTCCACCCTGGCGGTTTCCGGGACCTGCATGCCGATAACGTGCTTGAGGTAATAGCGGAACGGGCATGCCAGATAATCCCTGATAGAAGTGACGCTGATCCGCTTGGGAGGATCTGCCCGGCGCACTTGCCATTGCCAGTCGGCATGCCAGCGCAGGCCTGCTTCCGGAGGCTCGATCTCGCAGAAGAGGGTTGTTACGCGGGAGGGCAGCGCGCTGCGTTCCGTGGTGAGCAACAAGCGCGATGGCAACAACGTCTCACCACCGGCTCCGGTCTTGCCACAAATCACGTCGACGCGGCCATCCGCGTGCCGTGCGGCCACCATGGCCTTGAATAAAAACGCGTCCCGTGCGGCGCGCATCGCATCGGTGAGCAGGCCCAGCCGCTCCCGTCCCGTTTCGCTCAGCCACGGTGCGCCACTGTTGCGGGCGGGCACTTTGCCTTCATTGATGCCGCACATCACCAGATGCCGACCCGGCTCGTAATACAACTCCAGCCAGCCCTGGACATCGATCACCCGCCCCGCCGGCGCTGGCGTTGCGGGCGCCGGCACCTCGTCTAACATCAAATCAAGCCAGAACCGCGCGCCGCGCTTGACCCGCCCGACCACGGGTGCCGCTTGTGCCATCCATTCGCCCAGGGTTGCCGCCATCCCGGCTGCCGCCGGGTTGCCGAGAGCAAGCGAATCTAACAATGATGTCAGTGTTGCGCTGAAGTCGTCGCGCAGGAAGCCAAGCCGCAGTTTCTCCAACAACAATACGGCGTGCAGCACCTCCACTGCGGAGGCCTTATCCGCGTCGCTGCGGAATGGGGCGGCGTCTATCCGGCGTTGCAGATCATCCGTGTGCAGCACCATCCAGCGGGCGCGCATGGCCGCCAGCCGTTGTGACTTTTGGGCGCGCCGGCCGCCGATGAGGACGCCGGTTTCCGGCAGGGTCAGCAAATCGGCCATGACTGCCAGCGATGGCTCGGCCAACCACTCACACCACACCTTGAACCAGCGTTGCAAACCCGCTTTTGCCGGAACCGCCGCCGGATGAAAGGCCGGCCAGCCGTCGCGGGTCAAGGCCCGTGCCAATTCCCCGCCGGCCTCCGCGTCGGCCGCACCCAGCGCCACTTCGTTAGATTGGGATTTTTCCGCAGCGATCACCTGCAGTGCAGCCAGCGCCTGCTGGCGCGGATCAGCCACCACCAATACCGAGCCTTGCTGTCCCTGCGGCCACGGCATGTCGCGCTCGCACCAGGCTGCCAGCGGCCTGCCGATGGCGGAAAACCCATCCGCGTCGTGTGGCGGCGCACCTATCAGGATTGTTAGTAATTGTAGCGGCGGTCTATGACCGTCGCTGCCGATGGCGCGCTCATCAATGGCCATCGGCGCTCGCAGAGCGCCGC
>JBILFE010000372.1:0-4559 GCA_044351705.1 Luteolibacter sp.
TCGCTGATCCAAACCGCGGGCCGCGCCGCCCGCCATCTCAGCGGCGAATGCGTGTTGTTCTGCGATACCGTCACCGATTCCATCCAGAAGTTGCTAGATATTACCGAGCGCCGCCGCAGCCGTCAATTGGACTACAACGCGACGCACGGCATCACGCCCCAAAGCGTCAAACGCGCGGTCCAACAAAGCCTTCACACCCATGAGAAGGAACTCGAACATGCCGACAAACTCAATGCCTCATTGGTGGCGGATGGCGAGGCAAGTTATGATAAACTCCGCGTCATCGCCGAGTTGGAGGACGACATGCGCGAGGCGTCATCGCGCCTCGAGTTCGAGCGTGCCGCCCACCTCCGCGACCAAATCCTCGCCTTGAAAAACCATTCCCCAAGCGCATCCCCCACCCCGCCGCATCCCGTGCGCTATCCCAAGGGCCGCGCGGGCAAACGCAAGAAATGATCAGGGTGGCGGTTCCGGATTGGCGGCGGCGTGCGCGCGCAGGGCGGGCAGCAGTTTCACCAGGATCACGCCGAAGGTGAAAACCGCCATGGCCGCGCAAGCAACGTAAGGCCAGTGCGGGTGCAATTCACTGAACAGGCTGCCCGCGAATACCGGGCCCGCAATACGCGCCAAGCTGCCGGCTGAATGCGCCACCCCCAGCGTGGCTCCCTGCTCGTTAGCCGGTGTGAGACGCGAGATCAGGCCGAAAATCGGCGGCCGGGCAAGACTCGAGGCGGCACCCAGCACCGCCAGCCAACCCAGCAGCGGTCCCCATGACGTGACCCACGGCATGGCCGCCAGACTTGCGCCATAGAGCAGCAGGCATGCGGCGATGAGGCCGCCCTCGCCCATGCGCTTGAGCAGCGGGCGGTAAATCCCGCCTTGTGCGAGCACCCCGATAAAGCCGGTGAACATGAATAAATTGCCGATTTTGGTCGCATCCCTGCCTTTGTAATCGAGATGGAAGTTATGGCTTACTAACAACCCGAGGGTGGTCTCGAAACAAGCGAAGGCAAAGGTGCTCAGGAAAAACACGATCACCACCAACCCGACCTGCGGCTGTCCGAGGGTGTGAGTCCATTGGGCGAAACGCGGGCGTTGATCGCAATCCTGGGGCGGTGCCCGGAGGGTTTCCGGCAGCCAAAACAGCGCTAACAAAAAATTCAGGGCGCAAAACGCCGCCGCCACCCAGCCCGGCCCGGCCACCCCGAAATGCTTCAAGCTCACCCCGCCCAGCCACGGCCCGAGAATGAATCCGAGCCCGAAGGCCATGCCGATGAGTCCCATCCGGCGGGAGCGCAGCGCGGGCGGCGTGATGTCCGCGATGGCCGCCTGCGCGACTGATAGATTCGCGCCGAAAAAGCCCGCCAGCACCCGTGAGGCGAAAAAGACCCCCAGCGCAAGGCGCCCCGGGACCCCGGCCCCGAGGGCGAATATGAGGTAGGAAAAGGTTGCCCCCAAGGTGCCGATCAACAACGGCTTGCGGCGCCCGACGCGATCACTCCAGCGTCCCCACAGCGGCGAACACACAAACTGCATGAGCGAGTAAACCCCCATGATCACCCCGATTTCCCAGCCTTTGGCCGCATTGTCGTGGGCATAAATGGGCAGGATCGGGATCACCATGCCAAATCCAACCAGATCCAGAAAGACGGTTAGAAAGATCACCCCCAGAACGCCTTTGGATGATGGATGGGGGCTGGCTGCTTCACTCATGGACGCCCGCAATGTAGGGGATCCCGCCTGCGGCGCAAGCAGCGTGTGGAAATTTCAGTCCCTGCCATAGCCCTTGAAAAGCCAAGGATGTAGCCGTTAGGTCAAATGTCCTGTCTTGGGTCTTCAAGTCTTGCGTCTTGTGTCTGAGGCGCAGCCTCGCTAGTTATCTTCGTCGATGACGACGCTGAGACCGTAAACCTGTTCAAAGAGATCGGCTTTGGAGGCCATGGCCAGGCGCTCGACGGCGGCATCGGTGATGCTGGGGAGGCGCAGCCTGAGCTTGCTGGCATCACGCCGGATTTCGATTTGAGACACGCGCTGGGCATGGGTGCGCTCCAAGGCATCCGCCACCCGCAGGATGGCAGCGAGCTTGCACACGCGGATGCGGTCCTCGGTGTTGAGGGCACCGTAACTGGGGTGCTCGGGGCGCGGCACGGAGTGGCGGTGATAGCGCGCGATCAACGCCACCAAGGTGACATCTAGCCGGTCCAGACCGAAAATCTCGGAGTTGAGAATGAGGTATTCGGAGTGTTTGTGATGTGCGCGGGGACTGATATAGGTGCCGACTTCATGCAGGATGGCGGCCACCTGCAACAGCAGGCCATCGTGCTGGGTGAGTTGGTGCAAGTCCCGCAGATCCTCGAAAAACCGCGCGCACAGGGCACGCACATGCGCGCCGTGACTCGGATCGGATTGGTAACGCTCGGCCAGAATGCTCGCGGAACGGATGACCTCCTCGGCAAAGTTGCCAGTTAGATCGCACGACAGCAGCAGGTCGTGCAACAACCCCTGCTCGTACTCGGTGGTGGGAATGTGGATTTCCGAGAGCTTGAGCGATTCGGCGATGGCCAGGTTGATTTTCAGTGCCGGGACCAGCGCCTCGGCCGTCTGGTAGTCGAGCTGGAAGCGCTTGACGGATTCCACCTCGCTGAGCATGGAGGCATCGGTGGTGAATTGGCGCAGGTCTCTGACCGGTAAAAACGGCGTATGGTGGGTGAGCTGGGCTGCCACGGATTGGATTTCGTCGCCGATTAGAATCATGCCATCAATGGTGACGTCGGAGAAATCGAAGCGGATTTGGGCCAGGTTGCCCGACACGTGTTCCCGGATAACGCGGAGCATGGCGGGACCTTCGGCGTGGGATCCTCCAACCGCTTCGCGGGTGCGGTGGGTGCCCATGCGATAGCTGGTGTAGCGGGTGATCAGACCGTTTTGAAACAACAGGGCGCGGGTATTGCCCGGCCCGACATGCACCACCAGGGTGGTGTTTTTCCGCAACGCCGGCAATTCGTACAGCCGCCGCCGGGTTTTCAGATAGATGAGGCGGGTCATCTCGCCATCGTCGATGGTGGCGACGCGCAGGCCGCAGGCAATGCGGATGCGGTTCATGAAGGTTTCGTGATTGGATGACTCTGTTAGAATGTTAGTGGTGGCGGCGCGGGTGACGTTGTGGGGATCGAGTCCGAGCTCGGCGAGGGATTTCTGATAGCCCTTGATGATGGCGACGACCCGCTCGGTGGTGACTTGGCTGACGTGCCCGAGGCGGAAGATATCGCGGGCGATGGGGGCGGGTTGTTCCAGGAAATCAACGGGGACGAGCGAGCCGTCCGGGTTGCGTTCTGCCACTATCATCGATACCGAACTGGCACCGATGTGCAAGGCGCTGAGCAGGGTGATCGGCGAGGTCGACTTTTTCAGCGGTTTGCGGGTGCGGGGCATCAGCGAATGACAGCGCGAATTGGCGGCGAGGGCAATCGCGATTTTTGAGAGAGGCTCATATTCGGGGGCGGAGTTCTGGGGATTCGGGCCAAAAAACCACTGAAATACTGAGTGCACTGAGGTCACAGAGAAGAGATTTGTGATTATCTCAGTGGTTTCAGTGCTGCTCAGTGCCTCAGTGGTGAAATTTGTCCGAAATTCCATCAAGCCTGAGTTTGCTCAGTTCGCATTAATTTCCCGGCTTGCATGCGGCACGACGCTGGTGGATAACCCCTGCATGCCAGTAAAGGGAGCACGCGAACGCTATTTGGTGAGACATGGATCAACGGTGGATCTTGGACAGATCGATGCCAAGGAAAAGGCCCTGTTTGGGGATGGCGGCAAGCTCGAACAGGAACCGCACTTCGAGAAGCTGCGCCAGGAACTACAGGAATTGCAGAAGGTGCTTTATGCCCAGAACAAGCACCGGGTGCTGGTGGTGTTGCAGGCGATGGACACCGGCGGCAAGGATGGCTGCATCAGGAACGTGTTCTCACGGATTGATCCGCAAGGGATTCATGTGTGTTCCTACAAAAAGCCCAGCGCCGAGGAATTGGCACACGATTTCCTCTGGCGCATCCATTCCAAGGTCCCCGCCAATGGTGAAATCGTCATCTTCAACCGCAGCCACTACGAGGACATCATCGCCGTGCGCGTGAAAAAGATTTTCACCGAGGCGGTGTGGAGCCGCCGCTACCGCCATGTGATGGAGTTTGAGCGGATGCTTGCCGAGGAGGGCACCACCCTGGTCAAGATCTTCCTGCACATATCCAAGGAGGAGCAAAAAAAACGCCTGGAAGGCCGCCTCGCCAACCCCGCCAAACATTGGAAAGTCAATCCGGATGATCTCAATGACCGCAACCTGTGGGGCGAATTCATGCAGGTCTATGAAGATGTGATCTCCCACACCTCAACGCCGCTGGCACCCTGGTACGTCGTGCCGGCCAACCGCAAGTGGTACCGCGACCTCTGCGTCGCCCGCATCATGGTCGATACCCTCAAGCACCTCAAAATGGAGTTTCCCCCGATCAACTGGGACCCGGGCACGATCACCGTGGCGGAGTGAGGAGGCGCAGTGTCGCGGCGCT
>JBILFE010000416.1:0-4190 GCA_044351705.1 Luteolibacter sp.
CAAGCTGATTCGTGAAACGCACCAGGCGCAGCCTCAATCAAAGAAGCACTGACAAGATCCCACCGAATGACCGCCATGGGCCACAACCGCCACTCAATCCACATCCGGCCAATCCGGCTTGCTGCGCTCCTCTGGACGGCGCTTGCCTTCCCAGCCGTGGCAGACCCACCCAAAGTGCCTGACCTTCTGGCGGGATCGGATGCTGAGGAAATCGTCTTCGCGGTGCGCCACGGCAGCCGGTCGTATCATTGGTACGACGACATCGGCTGGTTCAGCGTTGACACGTCGGCCAAGTTGTACTGTGCCCCGGGAAGCCAACTCCGGCGTCTGAACCTGCGCACCGGCACCGTCGCCGTCCTGCTTGATGACCCCAAAGGCGCTTTCCGCGACCCGCAGGTGCACTACGACGGTAACAAGATCATCTTCTCGTGGCGCAGAAACGATGGAGATTTCTATCGACTCTATGAGATCAACCTCGACGGGACCGGCCTCAAACAATTGACCGATGGTCCCTTCGACGACATCGAGCCGACCTATCTGCCCGATGGAGGCATCATGTTCGTTTCCACACGCTGCAACAGTTGGGTCTGCTGCGGATCGTTCAAGGTCACCACGCTGCACCGGTGCGACGCTGACCCTTCGCCCGGGGAACTCAGGGCCGGAGGCAAGAACATCCGCAAGCTTTCCGCCAACGCACTGAACGAAAATACTCCATGGGTATTGCCGGACGGACGGGTGCTGTATATGCGGTGGGAATACGTCGACCGCAATCAGATGCGGTATCAGCACCTCTGGACCATGAATCCCGACGGGACCGGGGTCATGGTCTATTATGGGAACCAGTTCCCGGGCAACGTGTTCATCGACGGCAAACCCATCCCCGGAACGCGCAATGTCATCTACACAGAGCTTCCCGGACATGGCACGCTCGACCACAAGGGAACGCTCATGGTAGTGGACCCGAGCAACGGTCCAGACGACAGAACCGCTTCCAAGCCGCTCGATCTTGGCAAGTACAACAATCTCCGGGGCCTATGTGTCGACCCTTACCCTCTTGCAAAAGACCGTTTCCTCTTCGCATCCGGCCGCACGATCTACCTAACCGACGGTAATGGACAAAGCGAGGCACTCTACTCGCTGCCAGGGACCGATCCGAACAACTGGATCATCCAGGAACCCCGTCCCATCATGGCCCGCCAACGCGAGCGGATCATCCCATCAGATATAGATCTGGAAAAATCCACCGGGACATTACTCGTGGGCAACGTCTATCACGGGCGCAATATGGCTGGCGTCAAACCCGGCGAGATCAAGCAGCTTTTGGTTCTGGAACAACTGCCCAAACCGGTGAGTTTCCAGATCTCATGGAACCAGCCGATCAGTCTGGGAGGCACCTTCACCTTCAAGCGCATACTCGGCACCATCCCGGTCGAGCCGGATGGCTCCGCGTATTTCGAGCTGCCCGCGATGCGAAATCTGTTCTTTGTAGCCCTGGATCAGGACGATATGTCTGTCAAGCGTATGCAAAGCTTCCTGACGGTGCAACCGGGGGAGGCCAGCGCCTGTATCGGATGCCACGAAGAACGCACCGAAAGGGCTCCTGCTTGGTCCCTGTCCCAAACCACGGCTTCAAAACGACCACCTAACAAAATCACGCCGATCCTTGATGTGCCCGACGTGATGGACTTTCCCCGCGATATTCAGCCGATCCTCGATAAGCATTGCGTTTCCTGCCACGGCTACGAAGCCCCGGCCGGCGCCAAGCATGGCCCGCGCGCGGGCAAGGTGATTCTTGCCGGCGACCACGGCCCATGGTTTTCTCATTCGTATGTTACGCTTACGCTCCACAAGCAATTCTCCGATGCGCGCAACGACAACGGCAACCGGACGCCGCGCTCAATTGGCTCCTCGGCCAGCCCGCTTATGAAAAAACTCGATGGTCAGCATCACAAAGTACAACTCACGCCGCACGAGAAGACGATGGTCCGTCTATGGATTGAATCCGGCGCGGCCTACCCCGGTACTTATGCGGCGGGGGGAACCGGCATGATCGATATCCATAACCCGCACAAATACGAGCCATACGCCTGGGGAACAATGACCAACCCTCACCCGATCGACGGCAGCGTTTGCGTACGTATGCCACCGCCGAATGATGCCCTGAATCGGCGTTGTGTGAGTTGCCATGACAAGCCGCCGCTGGATCCGCAATTGCTCTACAATCTTTCGCGACCGGACCAGTCGATGCTACTTCTTGCTCCGCTTGCAAAGGCGGCGGGCGGTTACGGTCTATGCGCGCCTGCCGTTTTCGCAGACACCGCCGATCCCGACTACCAGGCCATTCTGGCCAACATTCAGGCAGCCTCACTGAAACTCAACGAAATCAAGCGGTTCGACATGCCCGGATTCCGACCGCATCCGGGTTACATCCGCGAAATGAAGAATTTCGGCATTCTGCCGCCGGGTTTCGACCTCACAAAATACCCCATCGATGTATATCAACTCGATCAGACATACTGGCGATCCCTCGTACCTGAACCCCACACTCATTGAGCCGGCTTTATTGGCGCTTCTTGCCTTGCCGTGTGGCATTGGCACCGTGTGGCTCGGTTGTGCGCTATTCGAATCTCATCATACACACTGCTACATTTTGGCCATCGGTGCAGCCGTTGGCATTTTGGCAGGCTTATCTATCGCTTACATTCTCGACCTGTTTCGGAGTCTGTTGTAGCGGCGCTCTATGAGCGTCGAAGCGAATGGGACGCACAAACGGCGCATTTCTTCCAAGCCTATCAGCCCCCCCTTCCCATGGAACAATCAGCGATACACACAGTTGCGACAACTATCATTTCATGCGCATCGACGGTCACAGACCGCCGCTACAATTCCACACCTGCACTTCCATTTTCCTAACTTTATTCCACCCCATGAACCACCCGAAATCCCACCGCACCTTGGCATCGCTTGCGGTACTGTTATTATTTCATGCCCCGCCGGCCCGCGCGACCTGGGCCACTGCCGAGTCATCCAACATCAACGTGGAAACCCGCTGGGTACTGGTCGAATCCAGCAATATTGGTGTCGAGACCCATGACTGGTTTTCTCTATCCGCCGCATCCCGCGCACCGCCCGCCTGGTCCAGTTCAATGGATGCCACGACGCCCGGATGATCGGAGAGCCGGGTTCCATCGCCCGTGTATCGCGGGACTATCCGGGTGATAGAGATCGAGAGTCCCGGCGAAACGGCAAAGTGGTCGATGAGATCCGCGCCCTCGCAATTCTTCATGCCCTGCGTCGCGACCCTGAAATCACCCGGTATCGCCTCCGCCAGGGCCCCGGCCACGTTCACCGGCTGGCCCACACGGGGGATCCGCTGGTTGTAGTCGCCGAGGACGCAGGTTGGCATGGCCTGATCGGCATATCCCGCCAGCACCCGGCCAAGGCCGCGGCAATAAGCGAGGTGGTCTTCCCAGGGATCCCTATCGCGCCTGCCGCCGTTCACGTGCGCGTCGCGCCATGGAATACAAACGCCAACGAAACGCACCCCACAGGTCACACCTGATGCAAACCTTCCCGTGGGCATCTCGTCATCGCCCACTGTATCGACATCGGTCCACGGATGCCTGCTCCACAGGATAACCTTCCGGCGTCCGCCCTCATTCGAATACCCGTAGTCAGGATCAGATTCGATAGAATGTCCTTCAGGAACCAGTGCCCGGACCACTTCGGTGTAACAGACGACGTCCGGGTTCATCGACGCGACCTGCTCCACAATCAGCCTGCCAGCTTTGCTTACCGGAGTCTTCCATTCAAGGTTCCAGGTGAGGCATTTCATTTTCTAGCGGGCAGGTTGCCATGGGGCACATTCACGCCACGCGTCTATCACCCCGGCCCGGATGTGGCGAGGAGATTCCCGTGAATCCATCAGATTTTCACCCGGCGTGCGCCATGTCGCCGGCGCCGGGGCCGTGCTCCCCGATCCAAGTTGCGGGCCAAAAAAACAGCCCTTATACCGCAAAACACGATGATGCCCTAGTGTAGTCCGCCAAGCAGAATGCCAATTATTCGGAAGCTCCTTTGATTGATGATTTTTGATTGTTGAAGTGTCGAAACGACAATCCAACATCCGATCAGCATTCAAAAATCAACAATCATCCATCGGAAATCGAACGACTTAAAATGCGCTCTGT
>JBILFE010000373.1:0-4530 GCA_044351705.1 Luteolibacter sp.
GAGATGCCGGGCAAAGCATGGGCGTCTTCGCCCTGCATCTTGACCTTGGCAACCTGCTCCTCGAACGCGCCATTCTCCTCATCGGTTAGAGTCGATATCTCGCGGGCCAGGGCGCGCCCGTACATGGCGCTGTGCTCCTGAGTGACCGCCATCGAATAGACTGCGGCGGTTTTCACGGCGGTGGCGCCGGTGGCGAAGTACGGGGTCTTGGCAGTGCGCAGCGGGTAGGCGTTGAAACCCCGGTTCACCCCGACGAGGCCGACGTGTGCGCCGTTGGCAGTGCTGCGCTTGAGTTCATCATCATCATCACAGCCCTGGCCATAGCCTAACGGGATGACGAGGGTGTTTTCCGCCTGCCCGAAAGCGATCATGACCGGGATATCCAGCGAGCGGTCGTTAACATTGACGCGGATCATCGGCGAGCGGCGCCGGCCACCCTCACCATCCGGGTAGGACTTGCCATAGCGGCCCTCGATGCCAAGCACTTGGGTGAGAGGCTCCGGGTTGATGATGGAATCGTAGATGCCGAGGGATTTCGCGGTCAGCGGAGCGATGAACGCGGCATTGTCCCAGGTGAGTTTTGAAACCGGGTCCGGCGCTTCCTGCAGCCAGCCATTATCGATCCATCGGCCATCATAGACCGAGGCGTCGGTGGCAAAGACAATTTCAAGTGCCCCCGCGCTTGGAGCAGGGACCTTGGCGGCAGCGACGGCGGCAGCGACGGCGGCAGCGACGGCGGCCGCGAGCGCCGCTGGCGACACTTGCGGCAGCACCTGCGGATAGGTCGGCCCTGGAAAATATCCCTGCCGCAACAGGTTTTTCCAGGCCTCCTCGCCGGCCCCAGCCAGCGTGGCAAAGGTGGCGCGGACCGCATCATAGGCGGGAGACGCTTCGCCCTTCGGGCCTTCGCCATTGCGCAACTTGCCATCCTCCGACAACAGCGCTAACAGCAACTCCAACTCCGACACACAATCTGGATAAAGCGGCAATATCATCGGCTGCACCACCGTGTAAGTGCCGCCACTGCTGCGCGCGTCCGCCCACGACTCCAAATAATGCGCGGCCGGAACGTGCCATCCCGCGGCGTGCGCCGTAGCATCCGTGCGCATTCCCAAGTGGATGCTGGTCTTGAGTTTGGCAAAGCATTCGCCTAGCTGGAAATCGGCCGGCGCATCGTAAATCGGATTGGCGGGGGTGACCAGGACCAGCGTCTCGACCGCGCCCACATCGATATCCGCCATGAGACCGGCCAGGGTGCCGAGTCCCGCGTTATCGGTTTGCAGGGTGCTGAGGGGTTTGCCCGCGCCGAGGTTGCCAAGGGCGAGATTGATGGCAAGCACGAGGTGATGCACGGCAGCGGGTTGACGGGACCCGGCGAGCACCAGCGATTTTCCGGCGTTGTCCTTCAGATCCTTGATCACTCCCTCCACCCACGCGAGTTGTTTCCGGTCCGTGACCGGCTCAATTTGGCTCACCAGATCGGCCTGGCTCACCAACCCGCGCGCAATCTGGCCGGCAACTGTTAGAACGTGGCTGGGGGCCACCCGCAGCCGATGGTCGGCCATGCCGCCGGTGAGCGTGTACGCCGCCTCCACGGCATAGAGGCGATTCATGTTAGAGACCTCGGGTTTGGCATCGTAGTCTTTGCCTTCCGGCTTGCGGCGCGCGAAAAACGCCGCTACCGGCCCTTGCGGATCGGTCCCGACAAAATCGCAGTCCAATGTTAGAATGCGCTCCGCCGCGGCGAAATCCGCATGCCATTTCACACCGTCGCCAAGGGCGGCGGCGGCCGCGCCGGTCGCGAGCGCCTCGTATTGATAGAATTTGGCGGCAGTGAATTTGGCGGCCAGCGCGCCGCGCAAACGGGCGCGGGTCGGACTGTCATCCACTCCAAACAAGAAGCCGATTTTCGCGGATTTGTCGGTGGCCAGCGAGGTGAGCAGCGTCTCGAAGTCGGCACGCGCGGCCCGGCTGCCAGCCATGAGGAAATGACGGGAGCGGGATGGGGAATAGAGATCCAGGATGGAGGCCTGGGCGAAGGCATCCGTGCCATCCGCATCCGGATGGAGGCGGTTAGGCGCGACTTGGGTGGGGCGGCCTTCAAATGAGGTGACCACCAACGGGGTGGCACCGTGGGCACGCGGCATACTAGTGGCATAGTAAGTCGCCTTGCCGGGCACCACCCACTCCGGCGCCCTGGTGTAGGGGACGATGTAGCTCTCCGGGCGGCGGCAGGCGGCCATGCCCAGGCCGGCCAGCGCGCTGGAGGCCCCCATCAGCTTGAGAAATGATCGCCGGGAGACTTCCGCGTCGGCAGCGTCGGCCATCGCGGCTGCCGCTGCTGAATACTCGTGTTGCTGCCGCTGGCGCGCTCCGGCGTGCTCTTCCAACTGCTCCGCACTGCGCCAGGCGACGGTGGCGGCGGCGCTGGCGGGCGCGGGATGGTTGGAGGCGGGCTTGTTCATGTTAGACTGATGGCAATGGCGTGAAAAAATATTGGCCGGTTCATTGGTGACACGTGGCGCAAGTGCTCTTGGGGGTCACCCTGAATTGGCGTTTGAGTTTGAGGCCGAGCTGTGCGGGGGTCGTGACGCCGAGTTGCGGGTTGGCGTTGATGTATTCCCGGGCGTCATATTTCATGTTGTAAACTTCCTCGAGCGGGCGCAGTTGGGTCTCCGGCGCGCGGTGGCAGGTTAGACACCACCCCATCGATAGATTTTGAGCCTGGAAAACGACGTCCATGGCATCGATGGCGCCGTGGCAACTCACACAACCCATGCCGCGGTTGACGTGTGCGGCGTGTTGGAATTTGACGAAATCCGGCGCCTTGTGGACGCGCACCCACTCGATCGGCTTGCCATCGTAGCCCGCAAACGCCGGATCCATCGCCTTGCGCAGGCCGGCCAGCTTCGGGCTTTCGCGTTGGACGTGCTGGTGGCAATTCCAACAGGTGTTGCCTGGCGGCACATTCGCAGGCCCGGCCACATCCACAAACGAATGGCAATACCGGCAATCCATGCCGACCTCATCGACGTGGATTTTATGCGAAAACGGGATTGGCTGTGACGGTTGGTAGCCCACCACCAGGGCTTTCGGCGTCGCATAGCAGGTAAATGCGAGCACCGCGCCCGCAGCCACCGCAACCAGGCAAAAAGCGATTTTGAGCGGCAGGAGGTTTGACCAGCGGGGAAAGGTGTTAGCCATGGGATGGCTTGGGAATTGACTTACGGTTGGCTACTCCCACTCGATGCTGGCCGGCGGCTTGGTGGAGACGTCGTAGAGCACGCGGTTGATGCCCTTGACTTCATTGAGAATCCGGTGGCTGGTTTCACGCAGGATGGCATACGGCAGTTCGACCCAGTCGGCGGTCATGGCGTCTTCGGAGATGACGGCGCGCAAGGAAATCGCCCATTCATAGCTGCGCTCGTCACCTTTGACGCCGACGGTTTTGACCGGGATGAGGGCGGCATAGGCTTGCCAGACCTTATCATACCAACCGTGCACCTTGAGCTTTGAAATGAAGATGGCATCGCACTCGCGGATGATGCGCAACTTGTCGTTGCGCACTTCACCGGGACAACGCACGGCCAGGCCCGGGCCGGGGAAGGGATGACGCTGGAGAATATCATGCGGAATGCCCAGCGAGGCACCCAGCGCGCGGACCTCGTCCTTGAACAACTCGGCCAGCGGTTCGAGCACCTTGCCCTGCGCCTGCAACTCCAGAATCCGGTCCACCCGGTTGTGATGGGTCTTGATCTTGGAGGCCTTGGATTTGGCGTTGGACGCGCTTTCAATCACATCCGGATAGAGCGTGCCCTGGGCCAACATTTCCGCGTCACCCACCGAATCCCAAAACACATCAATGAACAAATTGCCAATGATAACCCGCTTCTTTTCCGGATCATCCACCCCCGCCAGGGCGGTTAGAAAGCGGTCCGCGCAATCGACCGTCTCAATCGGCACGCCCATGCGGTGGAAGTTGCTGCGGACCTCCTCGCCCTCGTCCTTGCGCATCAACCCATGATCGACGAAAATGGCGCGGACCTTGGCCCCGGCCTCATGCAGCAGCACGGCGAGCACGGTGCTATCGACTCCGCCGGAGACGCCGCAGACAATCTGTTTGCCGGCCACTTTTTGGCGGATGCCCTCGATGATCTCGCGTTTGAAGTCATCGATGCGGAATGGCTGGAGATTGGCGGCCTGGAGGAGGAAGTTGTGGAGGATGCGCAAGCCCTCATGACTGTGAGTGACTTCCGGATGAAACTGGATGCCATAAAAGCGCTCATTCCATTGCAGTGAGACGGGGGTGCCATGTTGGTTGGTGGCGATCACCTTGGCGCCATCAGGGATGACCTTGACGGTGTCCGAGTGGCTCATCCAAACCTGCGATGACGGCGAAATCCCTTCGTATAGCCCGCTGCATTGTGTGGGAAACAACGCGGCCGGCCCGTACTCACGGCGGTTGCTCGACTCGACGGTGCCACCGAATTTGATGTTGAGCAATTGCATCCCATAGCAAACGCCAAGCAC
>JBILFE010000374.1:0-4522 GCA_044351705.1 Luteolibacter sp.
TAATCACAATTTCAATTTTTTCAGTGGTTTCAGTGGTCCTCAGAGCTTCAGTGGTAAAAATCGTCATCCACAATCCCCCCAATAAACCTTAGCTTGACCGCACCTTCGGGGAATTTAACTGATGAACGGATTACACTGATGGGTTTAGAACGCGGGACGAGCGCTAGCGAGTATGGAATAAACCGGCGCAGCCCTAACTGGCATGGCACCGCGAAGCGGGGCAATGAGGATTTATGATTTAGAATTTATGATTTAGAATTTTCCTCCGGCAGGATGCGGCAGGCGGCACGCTGGAAGCGTGCGCCACCCCTCGTTAGAATGCGGGGGGCAGGGCGTCAACCTCAGAGCCGGTCCGTGGTTGGGGTTTTATTCGACCACTGATGGCACTGAGAACCACTGATTTGAAGACAGGTGTCATCATTTTCAGTGGCCTCAGTGTTTTCAGTTCTGTCAGTGGTTTTCTTGGTCCGCGTCAGCCCGACGCCGCTCCGCACCGCGGTGGACAAGTCCACCTCCACCAAGGCGGTGACAAGTCACCGCACTCCAAGGCCGCGTTGTCGACTCCGTTCCGGCAATGCGTGAACCTCAAGTATAGTTACGGCAGGTGACACCTTCGCAGAGCGTGACGATGCTGCCGGTGGTGGCGGTGTGTACGGCGCGGGGGTGGTAGCTGGTGCGCAGCTTATCCAACACCTCCGGCGCGGCAGCGGAGGGGACCTGGAACTTCATGACGCCGCGCTGGTGGAGGTCCAACGCGGCGACCAGCAGCGGCGCGGCAAAGGGCTGTGATTCCAGCACAGCCGAGCCGCCCCGCAGCAGCGACTCGGCCCGCTCAAGATAAGCCGGACTATCTAACAGACAAGCGAGTTTAAGCAGGTTTTCCGCGGCGAGGTGGTTGGGCGAGGGTTCAGCCCCGTCGTAATCCTCGCGGATGACAAACAAGGTCTTGCCTCCGAGCGCGGGGCGCATGACGTAGCCGCAGCGGGCGGAGTCCCAGAAGCCGGCGTCGAGAATTTGTTGGAGTGTGTGCGCCCAGTCGAGCCAGCCGCCGGCCGGATCGACGGCATGAAGTTCGATCAAGCCGGCAATGAGGGAGACATAGTCGGCGGGGAAGGCAGCAACCGAGCTGCGGCGGACGCGGAAGCTGCGGTACAGGCATTGTCCGTCCCATAACTCGCGGCGGATGAAGCGGGCGGCGGCCACCGCCGCCGCGGCCAGATCGTCACGGCCCAAGACCCTCGCGCCATGGGCCAGCGCGGCAATCGCCAGGCCGTTCCATGCGGTGACGATCTTGTCGTCGCGGTGGGGCAGGGGACGGCGTGCCCGCGTTTCTAACAATACTGTGGACGTGGCACGCAGGCGTTCGCGGATGTCGGTTTCCGGGCAGTCGAAGATGGCTGCCAGTTCGGCATCCGGCCGGGCGCGGAACAGGGTGTTTTGCCCGGTTAGAGCCCCGTGTGGATCGCTTTCAGGGCGGGCGTTGCCAGCGGCCTCAATGCCATAGGCGGCGGTGAAAATCGCGGCATCGCGGGCGTCGAGCAGGGCGGCTATTTCCGCGGCATCCCACGTCCAATACGCCCCTTCGCGGCTGCGGCTGGCGGTCGGTGCGGGCAGGCTGTCGGCATCCTCGGCGGCATGAAAAGCCCCGCCACGATCTATCAATGATGTGACCAGATAGCGGAAAATCCCCTCGGCCACATCGCGCATCGATGGATCGTTGGAAATCTGCCAGCCATCCAGATAGGCCAGCGCCAATTGCGCCTGGTCGTAAAGCATTTTTTCATAATGCGGAATGTGCCAGTAGCGGTCGACGGCATAGCGGTGGAAGCCGCCGCCAAGGTGGTCGTGGATGCCGCCCAGTGCCATGCCGCGCAGCGTGTGCTCGCACATCGACCACGCCGCAGCGCCTTGGGCGGAGTGGCGGTCGTAGCGCTCGGCGAGTTGCATGAGCGCGCGGACGACGACGGGCCGGGGAAACTTGGGCGCGCCGCCGAAGCCGCCCCATTCACTGTCGAACTGGGCCTGACAACTGTTGAGAAAATTCTCAAAGATCTGCGGGCCGGCAAGCCCGCTGGATGGCGGACTGTGGTCCGCACTCCGGTGAAGATCATCTAACATTTCTGCGGCATGCGTTTGCAGGCGGCTGCGCTCGTCGCTCCAGAGGCGGGCGAGTTCGTTGCAGAGACGCGGGAAGCCGGGGCGGCCGTGGCTGTCGGCGGGTGGGAAATAGGTGCCGCCGACCAGCGGGTTGCCATCCGGGGTGAGCCACACGCTCATGGGCCAACCGCCTTGGCCGGTGGAGGCCTGGACAAAGGCCATGTAGGTGGCATCCAGGTCCGGCCGCTCCTCGCGGTCCACTTTGATGTTGATGAAGTGGTCATTCATGATGCCGGCAATGGCCGGGTTTTCAAAGCTCTCATGCTCCATCACATGGCACCAGTGGCACGTCGAGTACCCGACTGATAGAAAGACGAGCTTGTCTTCGGCGCGGGCTTGCGCGAAGGCGGCCTCGCCCCACGCGTGCCAGGCGACGGGATTGTGGGCGTGCTGGAGCAGGTACGGGGAGGTTTCGTGGATCAGCTCGTTAGGCATGACGGACATTACACCGGAATCGGGGCATCGCAATCCGGGCGTATTGCCGCACCCAGGGGAAAATCAGCGCCGCAGCTTGCGCATGACCATCGCCACGGCCTCGTCGGCTTCCGCCACGCGCAGCAGCTTTGTTGTTAGGAAGTAGGCCGCCGCAGCGATGGCGACGGTGGTGGCGAGCCAGGTGAGCCGCAGCAGCACGGGGAGTTTGCCCGGATCGTGCAACAGGAAGTGATTGGCGGCGATGCAGACGGCGGCCATCACCGCGCCGGCCACCAACAGCTTGGCCAGCATGACTAACAAGCTGGCGGTGTCCAGGCCGCCGGAGAACCTGCGCATCACGGCGAACAGGATGGCGAAGTTCATGCCGGCGGTGATGCTGGTGGTGAGTGCCAGCGATTGGTGGCCCCAGTGCAGGACAATGACAAACAGATAGTTGCAGCCGAGATTGACGCCCAGCGCGAAGATGCTCACCAGCATCGGAAACCAGCGCTTGTCGATGGCGTAAAATGCCGGTTGCAGCACCTTGAGCCAGGCGTAAAACAACAAGCCGTAACCGTAGGCCCGCAGCGCGATGGCGGTTTGCAGGCGGTCGTGCGCATCGAAGGCACGCCGCTCATAAAGCAGGCTGACGAGCGGCTCGGCCAGCAGGATCAGGCCGAGGGTGGATGGCAGCACCAGAAAGGCCACCAGCCGCAGGCCTTTTGTCAGGGTGGGTTTGAAGTCCGGCGAAAGCCCGCCGATGGCCGCGCGCGAGAGCGCCGGCAAGGTCACGGTGGCGACGGCCACACCGAAGACCCCGATGGGCAATTGCATCAGGCGGAAGGCATAGTTGAGCCAGCTCACCGCACCTTCACTCACCGAGTAGGCGAACATGGCATTGACCACCACGTTGATTTGCACCACCGAGGCGGCAATCACCGCCGGCGCCATGAGATGCAGGATTTGGCGCACCCCGGAATCCCGCCACTGGAAATCCGCGACCCAGCGGTAGCCGGTGCGTCGCAGCGCCGGAAATTGGCACACCAATTGGGCGAGCCCGCCAATAACCACGCCGATGGCAAAGCCGATGAGGCTGCGCGGCCCCCAGCATGGATCCAGCCAATAACCGAATGCCGCCCCGCCTATCATCGAGCCGAGGTTGAAAAAGCACGAGGAGAGTGCGGGCATGCCGAAGATGTTGCGGGCGTTGAGCAGCCCCATGACCAAGGCGGCCAGTGAAACCAACAGGATGAATGGATACATCACCCGCACCAGGGTCACGATTAGGGTCACTTCCTCGAGGTTGTAATCCTTGCGCGCCGCGCCACTCCGCGCCACAGCAGTTAGAAGATCCACGATCCATGGCGCGATGGCGATGCCGAGCAGGGTGACGCCACTCATGAAAACGGCGGCGAGAGTCATCATCTTGTTAGCCAGGTGCCAGGCCGAGGTTTCACCATCGGTCTTGAGGCGTTTGGAAAAGGTGGTCACGAACGCCTGCGACAAGGCCCCTTCCGCAAACAAGTCGCGCAACAAGTTAGGCACCTTGAAGGCAAGGTAGAAGCAGTCCATCCAGCGGCTGCCGCCGAACAGCGCCGCAAACATCATCTCACGCGCCAACCCGAGCACGCGGCTGGCCATGACGGCAGCACTTACTTTCCAGGTGGCTTTGGCGGACATGGAGTCACCTCTTGAGGCGGATGGCAGCGGAGTGCCCGTGGGCATCAAGACCTTCGATGCGGGCGAATTCCTCCACGACGGACAGCGACTTGGCCACCGCCCGTTGGTCCATCTTCACAATCGAGGTGCGGCGCTGGAATTGATCAGCGCGCAGGCCGGAAAACGAGCGGCCCGCGCCGCCGGTGGGCAGCGTGTGGCTCGGACCTGCCAGGAAATCGCCGACGGACACCGGTGAATGGTTGCCCAGATAGATTGCGCCGGCGCTGCGGAT
>JBILFE010000375.1:0-4515 GCA_044351705.1 Luteolibacter sp.
CACTCGCCGCCGACGCGCGCACGTTCACCCTCACGGCACCCGGCTTGATAGGTTTCCACGGCGGGTTTTCCGCCAGAATTTCCGTCGACGGCAACAAACATGTGTTGGCATCCACCGCCGGCACGGCGGTGGGGCCGGTGCTACATCTAACAGAACAAACGCCCTATGGCACGGCGGAGGTGGCGGCGGCAACCCTGCGCTTCGCCAACGAGCCGGTGGAGGTGATGTTTCGGCTCGGCCGGGTGGCCGGTGTGGCGGGGGTGCTGGCGCAGGCCGGCATCCGCAATACCAGCCATGCTCCGGTGGATCTCATGTCGCTGATGCCGGTGACGCTGGCCGGCGAGTTGAGCGGCGAGGTGACGGACTGGTTGGTCACCAACTTGCACCCCAACAATGATTACCTGACACGGCGGGTGAGCGACATCGGCACGCGGCGCGCCCCTGCCACCCCTGCTGACGCGGCCAATCCGGCGGGCGTCGGCGGCAAGCAGCTTCAGGTTTGGGAAAGCGGCAGCCTGTACCGCAGCGATGGCACCGGTTTGCTCTTCGGGCCAGTGGGGACGCCCATCGCCTACCTCAACACCCGCATCACCCACAGCGGCAACGGCCGCATCGGGCTGGATCTAACGTCCCAGATGGACGGGGTGCGGGTTGATCCGGGCGAAACGCGGTGGGGCCAGCAGGTGCTGTTGTTGATGGAAAAACCCCAACCGGCGCTGGAGCGCTGGGCCGAGTGGGTGGGCAAAACCCACGGCGCGCGCACCACCAAGGGCGCGTTGTCCGGCTGGAGCAGTTGGTATTTCCTCGCCGGCGACGTCGCCGGCAAGGACGTGTTGGAGGTGGTGGACGGCACCTTGGCCTCGCATGACCGTCTGCGCCCCGCGGTCATTCAGATTGACGGTGGCTACGAGGATCTGGTCGGCGACAAGGAAACCAACGCCAAGTTTCCGGAAGGTCTGGCGTACTACGCGCAGCGCATCGCGGCCACCGGGGCGCGCCCGGGCCTGCAAGTCGGGTTGATCACCGACCCCGAGGCGACGGTCTCGATCGACCCACCCAAATGGATCACCATCGCCCAACGCATCCACCGCGCAGTGCAATGCGGGTTCACCTACTTGAAGCTCAATTTTTACGGGATCCCAATCGACAGGTCTGCCGAACCGAAGAAAACCACCTTCGAGGTGACGCGCGAGGGCTTTGCCGGCTTGCGGCATGCCGCCGGCGAAGGGACCTATCTGTTATACTGCGATCGCGAACACAACCGCGCGACGGTCGGCATGGTCGATGCCAGCCGCACCGGCGTGGCCGCGCCGCGCGAAGAGGTGCGAACCGCCATGGACGACGTGCTGCGTTCCTATCAACTTAACAACCGGTGGTTTGCGGTGGACAACTGCAACTATTACATGGGCACGGACCTCGCCAATGTCAGCGAGATTGCCGGCGGGTGGCCGCTGGTGCGCACCTGGATGAGCATGGTCGGCCTGTCCTGCGGCACCGCTATCACCTCCGATCCGTGGCAGTGGGATGCCTTCGAACCCTATTGGCGCAACGTCGAGGCGATGCAGCCGCCAGCCAAGGAACGCACTGCGGTGCTTGACTTGGGCCTCAGCCGCGACTGGCCGCGCTTGGTAAGCCATGTGGTGCGCGAGTGGGGCAACTCCACGGTCGCCTTGTTGTGGAACCCCGGAGAGACCGAGCGCAGCATCACCTTGGATTTTGCCCGGGCGGGCTTGGATCCCAACCGCCGCTATGCGGTCTGGTCGTTTTGGGACAACCGTTATCTGGGCGTGGCCAAGGGCGAATGGACCACCCCGGCGCTGGCCCCGTCGGCCTCCCAACAGCTTTGCTTCACCGAGTTGAGTCACTTGCCTAACAAGCCGGTGGTGGTCGGGTCCAACCTGCACATTTTCTGCGGGGCCGCCGAGATCCAGCGCGTCGTGAGCGAGCGCGGTGCGCTGCGGCTCGATCTAACCGATGCGGGGGCGCGCAGCGGTGATTTGTTTGTTTACAGCCGCTGGCCCCTGGTATTGGACGCGGCGAGCGGTTGCGCGGTGACCGGGATTGCCCAGGCCGGCGAATACATGTGGCGCATCGGTCTTGCCGAGCGCCAGCGCGGGGTCGCGCAGCAGGTGGTTCTCAAGGTGATGTTGCCGGTGACGCAGCAACTTTGGTTTTGGTTGTTGATTGCCATGGTGGTGGTCAGCCTGGTGCTCAGCGGTTGGCGGTATCTGGTCGGCTTGCGGCTGCAACGCGAACATGCCCTCGACCGGGAACGCGCCCGCATCGCCCGCGACATGCACGACGACTTGGGCTCCACCTTGGCGCGCATCCTCATGCTCAGCGAGACCAGCGGCACGGCAGCCCCGCCGGGCGTGGGCAAGCTGGCCAAAATCCATCACGCCGCGCTTGAAATGACCCGCGCCATGGATGAGATTGTGTGGGCGGTCAACCCGCGCAACGACCGGCTCGATCGACTTGCCATGTATCTTGATGCTTACGCCCAGGAATTGTTAGATTCGGCCGGTGTCGAGTCGCGGGTGGATTTTCCGAGTCCTTTGCCGCAGCGGCCGCTGAGCGCGCCGGTGCGGCACAACCTGTTTCTTGCGTTCAGGGAGGCGCTGACCAATCTGCTGCGCCATGCGGGTGCGCGGCGGGTGCTCATCCAACTCACCGAGCAGCCGTCGGGGTTTGTGCTGAGCATCGAGGACGACGGTCACGGCTTCAACCCCGAGGCGACTGCGACCGACGGCGCGGTTGGCGCCAATGGCTTGATCAACATGCAGGCGCGGCTGGCCGCAGTCGGCGGACGCTGCAAGGTGGAGAGTGCGCCGGGTGGCGGCACGCGGGTGGTGTTTGAGGTACCATTGATGAAATAAGACAAATCATGCAAATTGGAGTTTCCATCGTCGAGGACAATGCGCCGTTGCGCCAACTCATGGCCGAGTGCCTTGGGATGGCCGCGGACATGAAATTGGGGCGCGTCTATCCGGACGCCGAAACCGCGCTGGCGGACCTGCCCAAGCATCCCGTCGAGGTGGTGTTGATGGACATCAACCTGCCCGGCCAGAGTGGCATTGAATGCGTGAGGCAGTTGAAATCGCTGTTGCCGGACACTCAATTTGTGATGGTCACCGCGTATATGGAGCCGGACCTCATTTTTCAGGCGTTGGCGGCCGGGGCCACCGGGTATCTGTTGAAACGCTCAAGCCAGAATGAGTTGTTGACGGCCATTCGCGAAGTGGTGGCGGGTGGCTCGCCGATGAGCCGCAACATCGCGCGCCTCATTGTGGAGGCTTTCCAAGGCGCGCCGCCCACCCAGCAGGCATCGGAAATGGAGCAACTCAGCGAGCGCGAGCTGGCGGTGTTGCGCTTGCTGGCCCGGGGCCACACGTACAAGGAAATCGCCAACGACTTGAACCTCAACTTTCACACCATCCATACCCTGGTCCACCGCACCTACGAAAAACTCCAGGTCCATACCCGCCGCGACGCCGTCGCGCACTTCCGCCAAGCGACCCAGCCGCGCCGGCGGGAAGGATGAATTTTGAATTTTGGATGTTAGATGTTCGAAGAAAGAAACCAGTTGCTTACAGGCGCGCAGCACGGCTTCCCCATTCAAAATCCAAAATCGCCTTCGGCCATGCCAGTGTGGGCTACGCCGGTTTCTTCCAAGTTCGCTAGCGCGCACTCCGCGTTCTAAACAAATCAAAGACAGGTAGCAGCCATCGACGCCTCTTCTCTGCGTTTCGAATTTAATGCTTGGGATTTCATGCTTTCTTTCTCTGTCACCCGTTTGTGACCCATTTTTGTTTTCGACTCCCCCCGTCAAACGGCCAATGATCGCTCTTTTGACTGGCACCATTGCTTCGGCAGTCCGTCCATATCGGCAGTTTTGCCGACATGACAGGTTTCGGGAAATTTGTGATGTTCCACCCGGACGCCAGGGTGAGGCGCTGCCGCTGAGAGAAAATCATAATCCGATCTACAACAACCTGAAATACGATCATGCATCAATACGGAATTCTAAGGACACTGCGGCAGGGATTGTTCACGGCGGCGCTGCTGGCGCTGCCAGGCGCCGCCCTGGCAGACACCGTTTATAACCATGGCATCCGGCGGCACCGGTGCCATTCAGGTCGACACGGCCGCGACCGAGCTCACCCTCAGTGGCCAGATTGACGGCAGCGGCGGTTTGGCCAAGACCGGCGCGGGCATCCTGACCCTGTCCACCGCGAAGAGCTACAGCGGTGAAACCACGGTCAAGGCGGGTACCTTGAAACTCGGTTTGAATGGCAGCATTGCCTACAGCCCGAAGATCACCGTCGGCGATGCGGGATCCTCCGGTGCCGTGTTGGATGTTTCCCTCGTGAGCGGCGGCTTCAGCGTTGGCGGCACCCAGACACTCAAGGGCATCGGCACGGTCGCCGGCGCGGTCACCATCAGTGCAGACGGCATCCAGACCGCAGGCGATGCGGTCACCGTGGCGAATACCAGCGGCGCCGGCACCATTGGCAA
>JBILFE010000377.1:0-4497 GCA_044351705.1 Luteolibacter sp.
GCCTCCTCCGGCATTCCGTGCTGCCGCAAGTCCGCCAACTCCGCCCGCAGCGCCGCGATGTACGCCCGCGAATACAGCAGGCGCAGGTGCTCCAGCAAGCGCGCCTCGCCGCCGGGGCCGACGAATTGCGCCACGAACGGGTCGTGGGCCGGCACTCGGGCGAGGATATGGAAATGGTTGTCCATCACCGCGTAGGTGTGGATTTCCACCCCGCTGAAGCGGGCCAAGCGCCACATCAGGCGGCGCAGCGCTTCTTTTTCCGTGTCCCCGAGAAGGCGTTCGCCGCCCGCGGTGCGGCTCATGATGTGATAGCTCGCCCCTTCCGCCGGACTTAGCACTATCCGCTGCCGCCGCCCTTTCCAGCCGCGTGCAAACACCCGTCCGAGGCAGGCACCTGTCGGCAACTCTATCCGCTCCAAGGGCGACAGCACTCGTGGCTTGGCTTCCATCGTCGCATCCATCCTCTCCACTGCTGTATTTTTCACGCAGCAAGGGAACCGCATTAATTTGCTGCAGTCAACAATATATTGTAAGGCATTATATTTTATGGCAGTAAAGCACCCTGGCATCCGTGCACGGTGATTGGCCGAATCCTGGCTGGCATTATGATGACGTCATGGCAGATGACACAGGCTCAGTCTGAGCTTGTCATCCACCGGTCGCCAACTAACACTCGTGAACGAAATTCCCCATGTCCCCCCCGGTTCCTTTTTTAACAGCAACGCAGCGTCTTACCGTCTCCGGAGTGACCGTGCTGTTAGTTTGTCTGCATGCGGGGATGTTTGTGGCGGGTTGGCAGTGGGGTTGGACGTGGGCGGTCGGCGGGGTGATGGCACTCTGGCTGGGGATAACATTTTGCACCTTGTATCCGCACTGCCGGGTGTTCGGTGCCGCCACGCGGCGGTTTCCAAGCGCCACACGCAGTGTGATCATCACCATTGACGACGGTCCGTGTGCGGATACCGATGAAATTCTCAGTGAGCTGGCCGCGCACGGCGTGCGAGCGGTGTTTTTCCTGATTGGCGAAAGGGCCGCGCAACACCCCGAGGCGGTGCGGCGCATCGTTGCCGCAGGGCATCTGGTGGGCAATCACACCCACACCCACGCGGGATATTGGTATTGGAGTTATCCGCCGTGGCGCCAGCGACGTGAAGTGCGGCAATGCCAGCAGACATTGACTGCGATTAGCGGGCAGGCGCCGACGTTGTTCCGGGCCCCGGCGGGCCTGCGCAATCCCTATTGCAATTGCGTGGCCGCCGAATTCGGCCTTACCGTCACGGGGTGGCGGGCACGAGGTTTTGACGGGGTGAACACACCGCTTGAAAAAATCCTCGCCACGCTGCGGCGCGGGTTGTGTCCGGGGGCGATCATGGTTTTGCACCAAGGCATGCCACACTCGCCGGAAGTGTTGCAGCGGGTGCTGGCCATGTTGGCGGCAGACGGATGGAGCACCACCGTGCCGGAGGTCTGGCTCAAGGGTCCGCAGTCCGCCGGAACACCCCAAGCCAACTGTTGAATGGCGTGCGCCCCCACAAGGGCTCGAATTTTCCGCTCATGCCCTGCGTTCCGAGGATTTGTTCCAATTCCTCGCGCCGCGGGTAATGCACGGGAGTTGCCTGCATCCAATTGACCCAGGTGGCCAATTGGTCCACGCAGCGCGTGACCTGAAAGCGCAACGAGGCGTCCTTGATGCCGGAGCGGATGACCAACACCCCGCCCGCTGCAACCCGTGCGGCACATTGCCGCAACAGGTCATCGCGGATGGCCGGCGGTAAATACTGCAGCATATCCAACACCGTGACGCTGCCATGATGCGGGGGCAGTGACACCCCGGCATCGCTTTGGGAAAATGCCAGGTTGTGGCCGAAATCCGCCGTGAGTGAAGAAGCCGTGGCAATTTTGCGCGCATCCAAGTCCACCCCGGTGATGGCGGGCAACCAGCCACGCCGGCGCAGGTAAAATGCCAGCACCCCCATGCCGCAGCCCACATCCAACAGGGGTTGTGCAGTGTTTTTGAGCACGTCATGCACGGCCGGATAGAGCGGATCGGTGGCCAGCTTGGAGGCCACATACCAACGCTCCTGCACCGACGGAAAGCCGTGGGCAAAGTCGCGCACCGAGAATCCATGGCGATTCATGCGCCGGCCCTCCCCGTGGCGGACACCCCAGGCGCCAAATCGCGATGTTGTAGGTCAATCTCCATAGTGGAAAACCCAAGCACATCACAAGTCCGGCGGTTTGAAAACCCCCGATTTAACGGCCCCTGAATTAGCCGCTGGATTTCACCCGCCGGGCCGCTAGAGTCAGCCTTAGCCGACCCCATGCATGCTGCCCTTCGCTCTCTCCCTCATGGTCCAGAATTCCGCTTCATCGATGCCCTTGATGAACTGGTGCCGGGGCAATCCGGCACCGCTCGTTACCTGCTGCGGGGGGATGAGCCGTTTCTGGCCGGTCACTTTCCAGGCGCGCCCTTGATGCCCGGCGTGTTGCTCATTGAAGCCGTGGCACAACTCGGCGGCGTCGTCGCTCAATCCGATCCGGCCCTGCCACCGGTGCCGGGCCTGCGCCTTGCCGCCGTGCTCAACGCCAAAATCACCGGCAGTGCTGTGCCCGGCGAAACCATCCACCTGCATGCCACCGTGCTCGGCCGCATGGGTGCCCTGATCCAAATCGAAGGCCGCGCACTCGTCGGGCAAAAACTCGTTCTAACAACCCGGCTGACGCTTGCCGGCACCTCTTGACAGGAAAAAATCCCAAAATCTCCTTGGCAAAGGGCAGGTGACGGATAGCGTCAATCCGAGCCGCAACTGCGGTGCGAAAGCCACCACCGCGGCCACCTCTTCCTCGGCATGAGCCGGGGCAGGCTCGCAAGGGTGACCGGAGCGCCGGAATTTTTCCACATCTCATCCCACATCCCCCTGTGAGCCCGAACCCGCCGCCCTGCGCACCCACTTCCGTCGCTGCCCGGAAGCAGGTGCTGGTGCTCTCCTACTCGCAGACCGGGCAACTGACCACCCTCGTCGAAAGTTTGCTTGCGCCGTTGCGGGCCGATCCGCGGATTGAGATCCGTGTGGAGGCGCTGGTGCCGCGCCCGTCGTTTCCGTTTCCATGGTCGTTGTGGCGCTTCTTGGATGCCTTTCCGGAATCAGCCCACCTGCAACCGGCGCCGCTGGCACCGTTGACGCTCACCGGTGAGGAGGTTTTCGATCTGGTGATTCTTCCCTATCAAGTTTGGTTTCTCGCGCCCAGTCAACCCGTCACGGCATTTCTCAAGCACCCGCTGGCCGCTCGCCTGCTGCGTGGCAAGCCGGTGGTCACTGTGATTGCTTGCCGCAACATGTGGCTGGTGGCCCAGGAAAAAACCAAAGCGTTGTTGGCGGGGCTGGGAGCGCACCTGATCGATAATGTGGTGTTGACCGACCGTGCTCCGACCATGGCCACGCTGTTGACCACGCCCCTGTGGATGCTCACCGGCAAGCGCCGGGTGATCCCCGGCTTGCCCCCGGCCGGCATCGATGCGGCGGATATCGCGCGCTCCGCCCGTTTCGGCCGTGCGCTGTTGGATGCCTTGTGTGACAACCGGGAACAATCCCACCTGCCCCTGCTGCACGGACTCCAGGCGGCGGAAGCCAACCCGCGCCTGTGGTTCAGCGAGCACGCGGCCACCCGCAGTTTTTTCTTGTGGGGCAAGTTGTTGCGTGCCGCAGGCAAACCCGGAAGCTGGCCGCGCAAGCCACTGCTGGCGCTCTATCTGGTTTTCCTGGTCACTCTGGTGTTCACCGTGATTCCCATCAGCTTGGCCATCCAATCCCTCATCCGGCCATTCCTGCGCCGGCACCTCGCCGCCCTCAAGCAACAGTTTGAACTGCCATCTGGCGCGGGCGATGAACGACTGTCCCAATATGACTACTGAGGTTTACATCACCCGCACTGCGGCCGTGCTTCCCTTCGCACCGGTTGGCAACGATGACATGGAGGCCGCGCTTGGCATGATCGGCAACAAACCCTCGCGGGCCCGCCGCATCGTCCTGCGCAGCAACGGCATCCGTTCCCGCCACTACGCCATCGATCCGGCCACCGGCGAAAACTCCATCAGCAATGCGCAACTCACCGCCGCCGCCATCCGCGCCCTCGGCGAGGTCGGCACGGTCGATTGCCTCGCCACCGGCACCTCGATGCCAGACCAGCTCATGCCCAACCATGCCTCGATGGTGCATGGGGAAATCGGTTGGCCGCGCATGGAAACGGTGTCCTTCGCCGGCGTCTGCGCCGCGGGTACCGCCGCACTCAAGCACGCCTGGCTCTCGGTCAAATGCGGTGAAGCGGGCCGCGCTATCGCCACTGCCTCGGAAGTGGCGTCGTTGCATTTGCGTGGCCATTGTTTTGCAGCGGAAACCGATCACCAGCTCAAGGTGCTGAAAAGCCAGCCGCAGACCGCCTTTGAAAAGGACTTCCTGCGCTGGATGCTCTCGGATGGGGCGGGAGCCATGCTGCTCG
>JBILFE010000379.1:0-4476 GCA_044351705.1 Luteolibacter sp.
TAGTTGGCCACGAAATTGTAGGGCACGCCGGCGTAACTCAACGTCACCACCTGGCCATGGGTCAGGTTGCTGAAGGTGCCGTCGATGAACGCAAGCCCGGTGTTTTTCACCACCGTTAAAGCGGTGCCGGTGGCGGGTGCGAAGTTGAGCGTGAACTCCACCGTGTCCCCGGTGGCGGTGTAACTGTTCGCAGTGACCGGGATATCGGTGACCGCATTGTAGTTGGCATTGAGCGCCGCCGCGCGCACGCCTAACATTGATAGAAACAGGGCGCCGAGGATGTGGGAAAGTAGCGACGGGCGGGTGTTCATCGGGAGAGGATCAAACAGAATTGGAACAAGGCCTGTGAAGAAAACCTCCGTTCGGAGCTTTGCATGGGATTATTTAGACCGCCTCAATCACCGGAACAAGACGAATGTGGATCGCCTGCTCGATGTTGTGAACTCCGACTTGTAGCGGCGCTCTATGAGCGTCGGTGCAACTGCGAGAGAGCCATGGCGCCACACATCGGCATCGACGCTCATAGAGCGCCGCTACAAGCGAGGGCCGTCGGCGCGGCGGATTTCCTCCAGATCGGCGAGATCTTGAAGGCGTCCGGCGGTTTGCTTGGCCGCGACGAGGTGGGATTTGCCCAGGAAGTGGATCGGCACGCCTGCGCTGGTTGCGGTGGTTCGATCATTCCATGCGGCTCCGAAATCCGGGATGCCAGGCAGAGAAGTTAGAAAGTCGATCTGACACGGTGACATGCCGATGAGGTATTGCAGTCCCTCGTGGGCGAAGTCGTCCTGAGTGACTTCGACGAGCGGCACACCGAATTTGTAGAATGCGCGGGCCACGCGGGCGGCGTTTTCCTTCGACGGCCTGATCCAAAGATCGATGTCCTTGGTGTAGCGGGGTTGAGTGTAGTGCATGACCGCGTAGGCACCCACCACCAGATACTCAACCTGTTCCTCGGCGAAGATGCGTAACAGATCTTTGAAGTCGGAGTTCATCGGGGTGTTTTCCTTTCATGCCTACCCAATAGTCGGTGACCAATTCCCACGCCGCAGCTAACCGGGCGGCGCAGCCAGCCTCCTGCCATTGCCGGATGCGGTAGGCCCGCACTTCGTCAAATGAAGCGAGCTTCGCCTGCGGCCAATGGGATCGGTCTTTGACGGGTGCTTCCATGACCCGCAGCATAGCGGCGGCGACGGGTGGCCGCAAGGCGGGATTTTGCCACAACTCGGATTGCATTGAACTCGCTGTCAACACCGGCTAGGGTGCGCGTGCCGCCGCGCCACCATGAACTTGCACACGCTCCTCCTCAGCCTCGCCATCCTGTGCCTGCTCATGTGGGGGCTGCGCCAGCGCGTGCTCATCGGCCGCCTGCGCCACCCACAACAAAGCCAGCACGCCGAGGACTCGCGGGTGCTCGCCTCGGTCCGCAGCGAACGCGACAGTCTGCTCAATGCCTTTCCCGACGCCTTCCTCATCGCCGACGCCCAGGGCCTCGTCCAACATGGCAACCAGGCCGCCATCGATTTGTTAGGGCCGTTGCCGCCCACCGGCCGTGCGGTGGTGGAAACCTTGCACGACGCCCGGCTCGCCGCTCCCTATCTGGAATGCCGCAACACGGGCAAACCCGCCGCTGCGCAAATCCATCTGCCCGCGGAAGCCGCGCCGGGCCACGGCCACGACCCGGGCAGCGGTGAATCCGTCTGGCTGGTGGATGCCGCGCCGGTGGCGCAAGCCGACGGCGCGCCCCTCATCCGCATCCTGCTGCGCGATCTATCAGCCGAGCACCAGCTCGAACAAATCCGCAAGGACTTTGTCGCCAACGCCTCCCACGAACTGCGCACCCCCATCACCCTGGTGGATGGCTATCTGGAAACCTTCCTGGATGCGCCGGAATTGTTGGATGACCGGCCCACCACGCTGCGCTTCCTCGGCATCATGCGCAAGCACACCGGCCGCATCACCCGCATCATCGAGGACATGTTGCTCATCTCGCGCATCGAGAGCAGCGCGGCCTCCAACCTCCGCATGGAACACTTTTCGCTGGCCGACTGCGTGCAAGATATCATCGAGCGCCTGGAATCGCTCATCCAGGCCCAGCAGGCCAGCGTGCGCATCGACCTCCACGACCCCGCCGTCACCCTCCATGGCGACCGCTTTTATTGGACCCAGATTCTTTTCAACCTGATCGAAAACGCCCTCAAGCAAAACCCCAAACCCGGCCTGCAAGTCACCATCCGCAGCGCCGCCACCGCCGCCGGCCTGCGCCTGGAGATCATCGATAACGGCATCGGCATCCCCGCCGCCGACATCCCCTTCATCTTCAAGCGCTTCTATCGGGTGGAAAAACACCACTCCCAAAACGAAATCAAAGGCACCGGCCTGGGCCTCTCGATTGTCAAACGCGCCGTGGAAGCCCACGGCGGCAGCATCACCTGCCAGTCCGCCCCGGGCCTCAGCACCACCTTCCTCATCACGTTGCCCTCCGTGCCTGCCACTGAATTGGCTGAGGTGCCCGTGTAAGCCGTGGCGGCCGGGGTTCAAGGGGTCCCGATACCCCGCACCAGCCCTAGCTGGATGGAGGCTGGAATAATTGCAATATTTACCAGTGATTGCCTTTGGAAGTTTTTAAAACCCGCAGTTGCTAGCCTGCACGCATGTTGATTCATGACTTGTTCGGCCCGGTGTGGCGCGCGGGTAGCAGGTGCCGATTGCGCGGTGGTGGCAGCCTGTTGCTGCTGGCCGGCCTGTGCCTGCTGGGCAATCCTGTCGCCCACGCGGAGGATGCCAAGCTGCGGGTGCTGGTTCTGAGCGGGGCGAACAACCACAAGTGGCAGGAAACCACGCCCGCCATCAAGGCGACCCTGGAAGAGAGCGGACGTTTCAGCGTGGATGTTGAAACTGACGTTGCGGGTATGAAGCCTGAAGCGTTTGCGCCTTACGCGGTGGTGCTCAGTGATTTCAATCTTTTTGGCAAGGACAAGTCGGTTCAAGTGTGGGATGCGGCGATGCGCAAGGCGTTTATCGCGCATCTCGAAAAGGGTCACGGCCTGGTGGTTGTGCATGCCGGCAGTTCCGTGTTTTACGACTGGCCGGAGTTCCAGAAACTCGCCTGCGGCTCATGGCAGGATGCCACCGGCCACGGCGCAATCCACATCGCCCGGATCGCCTTCACCGCGGCTAACAGCCCCATCACCGCCGGCCTCAAACCGTTCTGGATCCGTGACGAGTTCTGGCATAACACCGGCGTGGCCGCCGGCGCCACGGCCCTCGCCACCGTCGCGCCACCCGATGCCACCACCCCTAACAGCACAGACCCCGCCAACCATAACAACATTCTCTTCACCACCGAAACCGGCGGTGCCCGCGGCTTCGCCATTTTCCTCGGCCACGACGCCACCGCCATGAAAAACACCGCCTGGCGCAGCCTGCTCCAACGCGGCACCGAATGGGCCGCCACCCACAAAGTCACCATTCCCCCCGCCAAAGACTGGCCCGCCACCCAGGCCGACGCCGAGCGCATGGCAAAATGATGCTCTAACGCGCATCCTAACCACAGAGGAACGTGGATTCTCTCAATGATCCGGACAAAAAAACCACTGAAATTCTGATGACCACTGAGATCACTGTAAATATATTTCAATCAGTGTTCTCAGTGGATTTCAGTGTCCTCAGTGGTTAGATTTTCCGGTCCACCCCTGAGTATGCTATCCTGCCAACCCAACACCTCCCCCCCCAACCAACACCATGAAAATCGGCTGCTTCGCCCTCATCCAACCGTTCTCGCCCATGCGGCGCCAATTCGAACTCATCCGTGAACTCGGCTTCGACTACGCGGACCTAACCGACAACCACGACGGGGCCACCCTCGGCACCGAATACGGTTTTTCCGCCTCCTTCAGCCTGGACTCCCATCCGGCCACCATTCTCGACATGGTCAATGAGTTCGGGCTCACGCTCACCAGCGTGTGCGCCCACGCCAACCTGCTCGACCCGACCTCACCCGACCGCTACGCCACCGCGGAAATCATCAAGGCCATCAAGCTCGCCCATTTCCTCGGCGTCAAACAAGTCATCACCACCGAGGGCGACCCGAAAACCGCCTTCGGCCACAACCTCACTGATGACCAGCGCATCTTTTCCATCCGTGAAAAACTCCAGGAACCGGTGCGCTGGGCCAAGACGCTCGGCATCGAGCTGTTGCTGGAACCACACGGCATTCTAACCGACACAGTCGACGGCATGACCCGCATCCTCGACGCGCTCGGCAACGAGGACACCGTCGGCATCAATCTCGACACCGGCAATTCATGGCTCGGCGGCGGCGATCCGCTGCAGTTCATCAAGACCTTCGGCCCACGCATCAAGCATGTGCATTGGAAGGACATGCCCGCCGAGTGGCTGCCCAAGCGTGGCACCCAGTTCGGCTGCGGCATGGGCCTCATTCCGTTAGGCGACGGCATCGTCGGCCTCGAAGCCATC
>JBILFE010000380.1:0-4473 GCA_044351705.1 Luteolibacter sp.
AGTCGGCCCTACCTTATTGAATATGAATTCAATGAAGTGGGCGAACTCCGTGAAATGGGCGAAAAGCGCAAACGTCCGATACCAGCCATCTCCATCGTGCATGTGGAAGGGGATTTGTTTTTCGGGGCGGCCGAGTTGTTCCGCACGCAAATCCAGCGCACCATTTCCGACCCGGCCATCAAGGTGATCATTCTGCGTCTGAAAAACGCCCGGCATTTGGACGCCACCAGCGTGATGGCATTGGAGGACTTGATTTTGTTCATGCGGTCGAAACAACTCCACCTGCTGGTGTCCGGCGCCACTCACGAAGTCTATCGGGTGCTCAAGAAATCCGGTATTCTCGATACCCTGCAAGCCGGTTGCAACCGCGAAGCAGGCGAAAGCAACCTGTTTCTCAATGCGCCCAGCAACCCGAACCTCTCCACCCGCGATGCTCTCCGGCGCGCCCAAGTCCTCCTCGGTACTGACAAGGCCGACATCCGGATCTTCTTCGAGCCGCCCAAAGTCGGTTGATAGGGGCGGTGGCCGCCGCCAAACTGCCATGCGGCGGTGGGGGGGGGATTGTCTAACATCTCATCTAGCAGCCAAAAAACAGGAAAATATTTCAAAAAATTGGTTAAGCTTTCCTAAATTGATTACCGTATTTCGTTGTAGAATATAGGAATTCATGGTTGGGGTGTCGTTGCAGAAAATTCTTGTAAGCGAGCGGGATGGGCGATTAAGTGGGGCCGCCCGCGAGGGCCACCACAACGATGAACCTGACCCGGAACCTAAAATCCGTGGCCCTGGCAATCGCCGGCGTCATAATTCTTCCCAGTTGCGCTGCCATCGACAGCTTCACTGCGAATAGCACAAGCAAGCATCCCGATTTCTGGCCGGTAACCGCGGTGCAGAGTGGGAAGGCGTCCTGGTATTCTGTTAGGACCAATTACGGAACCCGGACAGCGAGTGGGCGGCGCCTGAACAATGGGGCGGCCACCGCCGCGCACAAAACGTTGCCTATGGGCAGTACCGTGCGGGTGACGAACATGGCCAATGGCAAAGCCGAAGTGGTCACCATCACGGATCGCGGTCCTTACATTCGCGGGCGCATTATTGATGTGACCGTAGGCGTCGCCGAGCGGCTTGGCTTTTCGGCCCGCGGAGTGGTGCCGGTCAAGGTGGAAGTACTCGCCAAGCCGAGCGGCCAGGCGGGTGGCTAGCCGGGAGGCCACAGCAATTGGCGGCCGGCGAGGAGATGGACATGCAGATGAGGCACCGCTTCACCGCCATGGGGGCCGTTGTTAATGACCAGGCGGAAGCCGGAGTCGGCCACACCTTGGCTGCGGGCGATGTGAGCGGCGGTGATGAGCAAGTGGCCGAGCAGTGACGCGTCGGCGGCGGCGGCGAGGTTGAGGCGCGGGATGGGTTGTCGCGGCACGATGAGGATGTGGACGGGTGCCTGAGGTGAAATATCGCGGAAGGCCACACAGCGGTCATCCTCGTAAACCAGCGCGGCCGGGATTTCCTTGTCACAGATTTTTTCAAACAAAGTCTTGTCGCTCATGCCAGGGCATGCTGACACGGGCGGCGGCAGATAGCAAGCGTCGCCGAATCAATCCGGGCGGGTTAGTTCGACAAACACATCTTCCAAGGTGGCCTCGTGACGGAACAAGGAACGCAGCGGCCAGCCGTATTGGGCCGCCAGTTGGGCGATGGCTTCGCGGACATCCGTGCCGGAATCCACCCACACGGTGTAGCTGGTCCACTCACCACTCATGGCATCAGGGGTGACCTTTTTCACGCCCTCGAGGCGGTTGAGAGCGGCCGCGACCACATCGGTCTGCGCATGGATTTCCACTTGGACGCGGCCGGCGGCGCGCATTTGGCCGATGAGATTGGCCGGGGTGTCGGCAGCCCGGATTTTGCCATTATCGATGATGATGACGCGGTTGCAGGTCATTTCCACCTCGGGCAGGATGTGGGTGGAAATCAGCACCGTGTGGCTGGTGCCAAGCTGGCGGATCAACTCGCGGATTTGACGGATCTGGTTGGGATCCAGGCCGTTGGTCGGTTCATCGAGAATGAGCAAATCCGGGTCATGCACCAGCGCATCGGCGAGTCCAACCCGCTGGCGGTAGCCTTTCGAGAGGGTCTTGATCATTTTCCGGCGGACGCTGTCGAGGCCGCAGGTATCGATGACTGCGCTCACCCGGCGGCGGGCGTCGTTATTGCTCAGACCTTTGAGCTGGGCACGGAATTTGAGGTACTCCCGGACGCGCATTTCGTCGTAAAGCGGGACATTTTCCGGCATATAGCCGATGCGACGGCGGGCCTCAAGGGAGTTGCGGAAAATATCATAGCCAGCCACTCTGGCACTGCCGGAAGTGGGTGGCAGGTACCCTGTGAGCATGCGCAAGGTGGTGGTTTTGCCTGCCCCGTTGGGGCCGAGGAAACCGACGACCTCGCCGCGAGCCACGGAAAAAGTGATATCGCGCACGGCGTCGTGACGGGCGAATTGTTTGCTGAGGTGGTTGGCTTCGATCATGGTGTGAGGAGGGCGGGGCCTGAGGTGAAGCGCACGTGTTGTATTGACGCGGTGAACTCCGCCCCCTATGTATGCGCTTTGAGCGGCGGGCCAAGCGATAAATTCGGGCCGCGCCAGCAAGTTATCCCATTATCGAACATGAATGCATCGGTATCAACCCGCGCCAACGCGGATTTGCTTGAAGAAAAATACGCCCAATGGCGTGAAGACGCCGGCCTGGTGGAGCCTGGATGGTCGGCATTTTTTGAGGGATTCGAGCTTGGGGCGGCCCAGCCACGCAAGCCCGGAATCACCGGGCCGGCAGAATTTGGCGGTGGTGCCGGGGATGACTTCGGGTTTTATGGCAAAGTGGTGAGTTTGATTTACAACTACCGCACGCTCGGCCACACGCAGGCGCGGCTCAATCCCCTCGCTGATCGAGCGCAACGCAATCCCCGCCTCGCCATCGAGGCCCTGGGTTTGAGTGCGGCGGACTTGGAGCGCGAGGCATTCAATCCATTTTTCCGCCAGGCGGCGAAATTGAAATTGCGTGAGATGATTGAGGCGCTGGATGCCACCTATTCCAGCACGATAGGTTTTGAGTTCATGCACATTCATCAAACCGGGGTGCGGCATTGGTTGCGGGAACGCATTGAGGACCGCGTGCTGGCCCCCCCTGAATCATCCGAGCGCAAGGCGGATGTCCTGCGCTGGTTGCTGGAAGCGGAAGCCTTCGAGCAGTTTCTGGGGCGCAAATTCCTGGGGGAGAAGCGATTTTCGTTAGAAGGTGGTGAAGGGGTGATGATCGCACTCAATGCCATACTTGAAAATTGCCCGTCGATGGGTGTGGCGGAAATCGAAATGGGCATGTCCCACCGCGGCCGGCTCAATGTTCTGGCGAATTTCGTCCGCAAGACCCTCACCACCATCCTGCACGAATTCACCTCCAACTATATCCCCGAGGGGCTCGCCGGTGATGGCGATGTGAAATACCATCTTGGCTATGAAAGCATCCGTGAATTGGCCGATGGAAAGGTGCGCGTCAACCTCGCGGCCAATCCCAGTCATCTGGAAGCGGTCAATGCCATCGTCGAGGGCAAGGTGCGCGCGCGCCAGCGCATTCTCGGCGACGATGATACCGGCACGGACCGCAAGCGAGTGCTACCGATCTTGATTCACGGCGATGCGGCCTTTGCGGGGCAGGGCTCGGTGGCCGAAGTTCTCAATCTGTCGCAGCTTCCCGGCTACCGCACGGGCGGCACCATCCACCTCATCATCAACAATCAGATTGGCTTCACCACGCATCCTGCGGATGCCCGCTCCTCGGTGTATGCCACGGACGTTGCCAAAATGATCGAGGCACCCATTCTGCATGTGAACGGGGAGGACCCCATCGCACTCTATTGGGTATCACGTTTTGCCCTTGAGTTCCGGCAGAAATTCGGCCGCGATATCGTCATCGACATGCTGTGCTATCGCCGGCAAGGACACAACGAGGCGGACCAGGCGGCCTTCACCCAGCCGCTCGTTGCTAAAAAAATAGCCACCCGTGAAACTTTCGGTCAGTTATACAAGCGCCACCTCATCGCGCAGGAAATCGTCAGCCAGGAAGATGCTGACGCCATAGAGCAAACCATTTGGGACAAGCTCGAAGCCGGGCACAGCAAAATGCTCGAGCTCAGTGCCAGCAGTGAGCGCACGGTTTTCAGTGGCTCCACGGCCAATGGCCAAGCCGATTATTCCCACGCGCCTGTGTCCACCGGCATTGCGCGCGAACGTCTGCACCAAGTCGGCACCGTGCTCACCACCATCCCGGCCGGCTTCAATCTGCACCCCACATTGGCCAAACGCTTCATCCCGCGTCGCGTCGATGCTTTAAAGAATGGCGGTCCGATTGATTGGGCATTTGCCGAGGCGCTGGCGTTTGGCTCGCTGCTCATGGAGCAGACGCCGGTGCGGTTATCCGG